>CAYZWN010000094.1:0-15833 GCA_964482185.1 uncultured Roseivirgaceae bacterium | reverse complement strand
TGAATGTAGCTGTATCGATAGGCATTGTGTTGTGGGATTTGATCAATAAACTACCGGGCTGAAAACGCCCATCCATTTGAGTCCTGGAGAGCAGTTTTTTTTCACGCAGAGACGCAAAGACGCGAAGGGGGATGGCAATTAGCTTTGTTTGCCTGAGATAGAAATTGCTCTGCGTCCTGGCGAGCAGTTGTTTTTCACGCAGAGACGCAGAGTCGCAAAGGGGGGTGGTAATTAGCTTTGTTTGCCTGAGATAGAAATTGCTCTGCGTCCTGGCGAGCAGTTTTTTAAGGCTAAGAATCATTCCTCCAAAAATTGAAATTTAAAATTTGAACATGCTGCAGTACATGCATTGAAGCTGCTGTATGAAATTTGAGATTGAATATCCAAGGCTAAATAAGTATAATTGTACCAATTAAAGTGCAAAAAGCCGACGATGAAAAATTATATTAAGGAGGATGATCCGTTTATCGTGCCGACGTTCGACCTGAAACTTATCGAAGAACATTTCGGGAATGCCAGCAACAAATACGACAAATGCAGTATCGCACGCATGGAAGTTCCTCCCAGATGGAAAGAGCCTGCACAAACACCCGAATTCGATGAGTTCACGCTCATGGTGAAAGGCAAGAAATTAATAATCATCGATGGCGAAGAAGTAGAATTGGAAGCAGGACAAAGCATCCTGGTAAAAAAGGGCGCAAGAGTTCAGTATTCCAATCCTTTCGATTATCCGGCGATTTATTGGTCAGTATGCCTGCCTCCCTTTTCGCTCGATACCGTTCACAGGGAAAAGTAGAATCTCATCCGTTCGCGTCGCCTCCTCATTCGCTACGAATGGTTTCGATTAGGTTCAGGCAACATGATTAATATCATAAATGAATCGAATAATAAGAACCCCGTTGCGCAACCTTGGCCTAAATTCAGTAACTTTGCGACTCATTTTTAAATCTTTAATTCATACAAAATGAGAAATAAAATCGTAGCAGGAAACTGGAAAATGAACAATACCCTTGATGAAGGGATTACACTCGCATCTGAAATTGTGAACATGGTAGCTGATGAGCTTACTGACGATGTGAAGATGATTTTATGTACACCGTTCATTCATTTGAGCAGCGTATCAAAAATTATCGGTAACGCTGAAAAAGTGTTCCTCGGAGCACAAAACTGCAATGACCATCAGAAGGGCGCATATACCGGTGAAATATCGGTGGATATGCTAAAATCAGTTGGTGTACAATATGTAATACTGGGCCACAGCGAGCGGCGCGAGTATTATGGGGAATCCAATGATTTTCTTGCCAAAAAAGTCGATACCGTCTTGGCAGCCGGCCTCACACCGATTTTTTGCTGCGGTGAATCCCTTGAAATCAGAGAAAAGGGCAGTCATTTTGACTTCGTGACCAATCAGCTCACCGAGAGCCTGTTTCATCTATCGGCTGATGAATTCAGCAAAATTGTCATTGCTTACGAACCCATCTGGGCTATTGGTACAGGCGTTACAGCATCCAAAGAGCAGGCACAGGAGATGCATGAGAAATTGCGCGCACACCTTGCGGCCAAATACGGCAGCGATCTTGCCGAAGGTATATCCATTCTTTACGGAGGAAGCTGCAACCCAAAAAATGCACCTGAGCTTTTTGCACAAAAAGATATTGACGGCGGTTTGATCGGCGGCGCATCATTAAAGTCGAGAGATTTCGTTGATATTGGTAAATCGTACTGATATCAAATGAATCATCGTATCCTGGGGAGAATTGCCGTGCTTCTGATTTTAATGATCACAGGCAGTTCTCCCTCAGTTTTTTCAGGTCGGGTAGATTTCTGCAAATTATTCGGGTCTGTTTATATTGAAAAAAATGTAAATAGTGCTGATTTCCGGGTGTATGAAGAAGAATCTGAGGCCTTCTGCAATATCCGGATTTTTGAAGTTGACAACAGGTTGTATGCCGACAGACAGGGACTTTGGCATTTTACCGATAAAAAGGAATTTGCCGACTTCTCGATTTATTTTGAACCCAAACGGGGCCTGGCAGATTTCACCATATTTTTTATTGATGTAGAATCATTTGCAGGGTGTAATAACTGATAATGACCCAATACCTTAAAATCTCCATTCCGGTTCCGGATGCGCTGCATGAAATGCTCATCGCAGAACTGGGTGAATCGCAATTTGACTCCTTCGAAGAACTTGAAGATAATCTGCATGCATACATCGATGCAGCGATCTTTGATGCACCCACCCTTGAAGGCATCCTGAATCGATATGGAATCAAGGATGCATACACCATTGAAAAGTTGGAAAATGTCAATTGGAATGAAGAGTGGGAAAAAAACTTTGACCCGGTTTATATCGATGATAAGGCGCAGGTACGGGCGGTCTTTCATACACCTGACCCAAAATATATTTATGATATCGTTATAAATCCAAAAATGGCATTCGGCACCGGGCATCACGAAACAACGCACCTGGTGATATCCGAGCAATTGTTGATGGATCATAAGAATAAGCGTATTCTCGACGTTGGAACAGGCACCGGGATTTTATCAATTATGGCCCATAAGCTGGGCGCAGGTCCGATCACGGCAACGGATGTGGATGACTGGTGTATCGCCAATTGCCGTGAAAATTTTGACCTGAACGGTCTGGAGAATTTTCAAATACATCAGGGCACAATTGATAAACTTACATGGACAGGGCAATTCGATATCATATTGGCAAATATCAACAAGAATATACTGCTCGACGAGTTGAATTACTATGCAGAACTACTTGCAAATGATGGTATTTTAATACTTAGCGGATTTTATGAAGATGATGCGCCCGAACTCCTGCAGATAGCCAAAGGTTATAATCTTTCATTAAATACCCAAAAAGCCAGAAACCACTGGGCCCTGATCAAATTGAAAAAGAATTGATCATAATCAAACTATTGTTTTTGTCGTTATTAAGCGGAAACCTTATCTGGTTGATATTTATACAATTCTGCAATAAAGTAGTTGAACAATAAATGCTAAATTGGCGTCTCTTCACAGGTGTGTGAATTTTATTTTCAGATGAAAAAATCATTGATTCTTCTTTCATTGGTTCTTATCGCTACTGCGGCAATGTGCCAGCATGTTAGCCTGACAGACTCGGTTGATTCGTTTGGGTCGAAGGTGGCTGCGATGCTGGAAAATACGAGAAATCCGGAAGCCGTCAGGTTTGGCGAGGATTTCAATGCACTTTGGCCGGCATCATTCAGCCCGAAACAGCAGCAGCAAATCATGAGCATTGCCATATACATGCAAGACCGAAAAATGCCGGCAATCCCGTATCAGCGCAACTTTTTCGGAGCGCTCACTCTTGGTGTAAACATCGCCGGCCTGTCAGGTGCCAGGATGGATAACTACCTGGATATGCTTTCAAAATCATTGGATCAAAGCACTGAGCGCAATTTTGCGCGTCAGTTGGTAAACCTCCGGGTGTTTTTCGAACATGCAGCGCTCCATCGATCTTCATTCAACAGCCTTTATACGCTGAATGCGGATTATGATTTCGAATACATCGGAACGGCTCAGCAGCCAGCCTTTGAGGAACAACTAAAAAGAGATGCCATCGAGAAAAAGGACGAAACAGAATCAGATGGCTGGGGCGATGATGACCCATGGGCTGATGATACGGAGGACAGCTGGTCTGAAATCGCTGATCCATGGGAAGATGACAAAAAATCATGGGCAGTCGATGATGCACAGGAGACAGCCGATAGCGGCATCCTTTCATTTCAAGACTTCGGCATGGCTGCGCCTATGCCTGCCAAAGAAGGCGCAGTTATACAATTTAAAAACGTTGACCTGGTCTTCGCAACAATTTATGACTCCACCGGAATCATGGGAACCTCTGGCACCTTCTTGTTGGATAAATATGTATTCGTTGGCAAGGGCGGCAAATTCGACTGGGCTTCAGCCGGCAGAGACCCTTCCGAAATGTATGTTGTTTTGGAGGATTACAGTTTCAATACCCGCAGCCCATTTATGGAAGCGGCCAATGTAAGCCTATTTTTTCCCGAAAAAACTGATAAGGAAGCCAAAGGATTTTTCGAGTTTAAAAGCGTTAAGCACAAAAGCCCTGAAGATGCACGCTATCCAAAATTTATTACTTACGGCAATGATCTCAGATTGAGAAATATGGGCGATGAAAATCTGGAATATGTAGGTGGGCTCGCCATCGAGGGAAATAAAATGCTGGGCGCCTCAACAAACGGTCTGCCTTCTTACATGATGTACAAAGATGCTACGGGAAGAAAGTTCAGAACTGTATCCGGACTTTTCGATTTTCAGGACTCAGTGATTACGTCTTACAGTTCAAAGGTATCGGTGTACCATGGCAGAGACTCACTCTACCATCCGTCAGTGAAAGCCAGATACTATACAAATACTAAAAGATTCGCGGCTGTAAAAGAAAAAAACGGGTACAATTTCCGGCCATTCAATGCATCGTACTACAACATGAGCATCGAGGCAGATGCCATCGACTGGGACCTGAACAGCGACAGCCTGAACATATCCATTATAAATGCCAGGACATTACTGCCGGCCTACTTTAAGTCAGCTGAATATTTTGATGCCGAGGAAATCAACGAGCTCACCGGTGTGTATAATTTTAATCCTTTACTGGTTGCGTTTAGCTATGGTGCTGAAAAAAAAACACGCGAATTTTATGTTTCTAATCTGATCAGGGATCTTAAACTCAATGACAAAGCGGTGCGCGGAGCAATGAAGCATCTCGATTATCTCGATTTTGTGGAATTTGACGAACAGTCGGGACGGATTTATCTCAAAGACAAGGCCATTCATTATGTGCGTTCCAAGAACAACAGAAAAGACTTCGATGATTTGATGATCCCGTCACTTTCTGTTGATAAACCAAATGCCACGCTACACCTGGATACAGATGAACTGACTGTGCGGGGCATCGATAAATTTTTTATAAGTGAAATCCTTGATGTGTATATCTTTCCAAAAAATAATGAAATAAACCTGCTCAAAAACCGCGATTTCAAATTTGACGGGCAACTCTTTGCAGGAAATTTCGAATTCGTTGGGCGCAACTTCACATTTCGTTACGACAGCTTTTTAGTCTCCCTGCAAAATATCGACTCTGTTAAATTTTATATTGACGGGGATGGGCTTTATGAGAGGCAACAGGTTGACAATAAGATGGTATCGATTGAGGCAGCCGGAGACGAGTCCGTAAATCTGGCTTCAAACAGCAGCACAAGCGGCACATTGTTTATCAATCGGCCGGACAACAAATCCGGCAGGAAAATATTCCCCCAATATCCAATGTTCGACGCAGAAATGGGAGCTATTGTCTATTTTGATGATAATAAAACGCTGGGGGGAGCTTACGATAAGTCAGTCTATTTTATTGTACCGCCTTTTAGTATCGACAGCCTCAGCAGCAGTGATCCGGCAACGATAGGATTTGAAGGAACTTTCGTAACCGGGGGCATTCTGCCCGAATTTAAACAGCGCCTGAAGATCATGCCCGACAACTCACTGGGATTCGAGCATGTTTTACCGCAGGATGGATTTGCCCTCTATGGTGGACCGGGTAAGATTTATAACAAACTAACACTTGACAAAAAAGGTATCGTGGGTGCGGGGAAAATTGACTTCCTGTCCAGCTCCTCGTATTCAGATGAATATGTATTCTACCTGGATTCAATGGTTGCGGATGGCACAAATTTCAAACTTAAGCAAGGTGAATTGAATGGTGTATCCTATCCTGATATTTATGCCGATAATTACAAAATGACCTGGTTGCCGAAACAGGACCACATGTATGTGCGGAATGAGTTAGACAGCTTTAAGCTTTATAACAATACTGCCTACTTTGATGGCCTGATTGATTTGTCAACAAAAGGTGTTTTTGGACAGGGAACCATAGCAACCCGCGGTTTCGAGTCAAAATCAGAAGACTTCACCTTTACGGAACATGATCTGGTTGCCAAGCATTCATTTTTTGAGCTCGCATCCGATAATCCCGAAAAACCGCTGCTGGCAGGCGATGACATCCGGTTGGAATTTGACTTCACACGAGATGTGGCGGATATCAGCCCTGAAATCGAAGGGATGGCTGCTTTGGAATTCCCCTACGCCCAGATCAAGACTTCTATATCCAGGGCCCAGTGGAATCTGCAGGAACAAAAAGTTTACATGACAAAACCGGCGGATGTGGATATCGAAAATTCATATTTCTATGCCACCAGAAAGGAGCTCGACTCCCTGGCATTCAATGCAGAATCGGCTGAATATGACCTCCAGACCAGTCAGCTCAAGGTCTCCGGAATTCCGTATATTATCGTGGCGGATGCCATGATTACACCTGAGAATAATGAAGTATTGATCCTGGAAAATGCCCAGATTGGCGAAATGTACAATACCACCATAGTCATTGATACACTCAATGAATATCACAGGCTGATAAACGGAACCATTCAGATCCATTCGCGAAAGAGCTTCTCCGGCGATGCTACATATCAGTTTGTAAATGCGCTGAGAGATACATTCAATATCAAGTTTGGAAAATTTGAACTCTGGCGGGATAGTAAGATAAAAAATGATCGGTTCCAGACGGTATCAAGCGGATATATAAGTGAGGCGGAAAGATTGCGCATTTCTGAGGGGATGTATTACAAGGGCGATGTAACTATGTATGCGCGCAATCAGGCCCTGGAGCTGGAAGGCTTTGTACAATTTGATTTCAAATCCAGACCCGATTACAACACATGGGTAAAATACCGCAGCATGGACGAGGAAGCCCAGGATGTGATGTTTGATTTCGACAGGGCAGAGACCGAAGATGGCAAATCATTAAATGCCGGCCTGCATTTCGGAGGCCTGAGCGATGAACTCTACGTCACTTTTGCTGAACAGAAAAAACTAGATACCGATGATGACTTCTTCAAAGCTTCGGGGATTATCTATTTCAATGAGGAAAAAGATATGTTTATGGTGGAAGACACCGCTAAAACGAATGGATCTAAATTCAGCGGGAAGGTGTTTGGATACAACGACAACACCGGAGAAATTGAATTTGAGGGGCCGCTCAATTTTGTTGAATCCACCGAAAACGCAAGTCTGACAGCTTCAGGCTTTGGCAGGGGAAACATTAATACAAAAAAGTATGATTTGAATACACTTCTAAAGTTCGATTACAAACTACCAGAACCTGCCATGATGATTATGGCTACCGATTTGTTTGAGGTAATAGAAAATTTCGGCGCTCCTGAAGCGGAAAATGACCCGGATGCTTTCCTATACAAGATTTCTGAATTTATAGGCGAGCGGGCAACGCAGGAATATGATGCCCGCAACCGGCAGGATTATGTGCCAATTGCCGGCTTTTCTTCCAGAATGGCCGGCACATTGGTCTTTTCAAAAGCAATGATGAGTTGGTCACCTGAACGAAAGGCCTGGTACAGTACCGATAAAGTCGGGCTATCAAATATCCTTAAAGTCGATATCAATGCATTGATCGATGGGTTCATAGAGATCAAACGCTCGAGCGAGCGCGGCACAATCATGAATATTTTTATTCAGGCCGCATCGGACTGCTGGTATTACTTTGGTTTCGAAGACAACCGACTGATGATATACTCATCGAATAACCGCTTTGTCGATGCAGTAGCATCCAAATCGAATATCAACAAAGCAGGATTTGGCGAATATGTTTTTGTCGATGCCACCATGTCGGATGTACTCAAGTTTGTTGACCGGTTCAGGCTTGAATATCTTGGTATTACCGATCCTTATGAAATCAGTATGCCGGTTGAAGAAATCTCGGAACAGTTGGATATTTTGCAAATTCCAGTCGATAATACGGAAGATGGCGATGTGCTGATGATGGATATCGAAGATACTACGGACGATGGTTTTGGCTTGCCTGAAAAGGAGTTAGAACAATCGATACCAGATGTGACAGACCAGAAGCGGGACAAAACTGAATCAGATGATCTCGGAGATAAGGCGGCATCAGATTCAACAAAAAAGAAGGGAGATGAACCAGCATCAGATGCAACTGAAGTGAAGAATAAACCTGCCACAGTAACCGATTCGGACACGAAGAAGAAAAAGACTAAAACCAAGGAAGAGCCACAGACTGAAGAAGACCTGTTGAAACCTGTTGAACCAACGCCTGCAGAGGAAGACGACGATGAAGGGTTCTGATCCGGAGGTATTTTATCTCATTGAACCCGCCTGAAATGATCTCTGGAAACGATCAAGCTCCTTGTGTACAATTCTGAACCAGAGGGGAGGAATAAACGAAAGCAGCATCATACCAGGGTAGCCTGTTGGCAATTGCGGACTCTGATCGTGATGACGCAGAATCTGATATTTTCTGGAAGCAAGATAATGATGGTCAGAATGACGGGACAACTCAAAAAGCATCAACCGTCCCATCAGGTGGTCCGAATTCCATGAATGACATGGCTTTGCCCTTTCATAATACCCTCCCGGAAGTTTTTTTCTTCTTAATCCATAATGCTCGATGTAATTGACAGTTTCAAGCAACAAAATCCCGATTGCCGCAGCAATAGTGCATACCGCGAGCATTTGCCACCCGAAGAAAAAGTATATCATCCCCAGAAAAGATAATTGGATGAGATGATACCAGAACATTTCGTTTTTTACGAATGGAAGTTGGTTTTTTCGTATTCTGCTATGCTCCAGCTTCCAGGCCGAAAGGTAAGAGCCAAAGACTGATCTGATCCAAAAGCGGTAGAGCATCATATTGAGCGGAGCGCTCGCGGGGTCTTGTTTGGTTGACACATACCGATGGTGCCCCCGGTTGTGTTCGATGAAAAAATGCATATACAAGGAGGTCATTAAAAGCAATTTTGCAAATAGCTGCTCTCCTTTATTTTTTCTGTGTCCGAGCTCATGAGCAATATTAATTCCATAAATGCCGCACATCAGGCCAAGGGTTACGGTCTTACCGGCAACTGTTATCAGGTCATCGGAAACTTTCACTCCTTCAAAGAGGAAATATATCAGGAAAAAAACATGAAAAATTCCAGCAGAATAGATGATTATATCAAACGTGCGATCAGCAAGGTAACTACGCTCTTCGTGCTCCGGAATATTACTATGATCAGGTTTGATAAATAGCTCAATGAGCGGAATAAAGCCGAATGCATACATCAGTGGCAAAAATGTAAGCCAACCCTCCATATGTATGGAAAAAAAGCCTATCAGTGGCAAGGTGAGCACAGTCAGATATGGATACCCTTTATTCATAATGGATCAATTATTCAGGAAAAAGCCCACTGTCCAGGCCCGGCACTATTTTAAGCGCGTTTTTGTAGTAAACTTTTTTCAACACCTCATTCGGCAGATCGAGGCCGTACATTGCCCAGAATGCATGGTATTTTTTATGATATGGAAAATACTCATCAGCAGTTTCCAAAACCCGGAAGTAGGTTGGAAATTCATCAGGAACCCAACTGTCTTTTCCAAAAAGAATCCTGTCCTGGTATTTTATAAAAAAATCATGCGCAAATCGTGGTTGTCTGCCAAGTTCCGCAATGACGGCGGCGATTTCCACATACATATTAGGTATTTCGTCCATCAATGTAGAGAGCTTTGCGAGATCATTCGCATACCAGCCCATATGCGCATTGATAAAGATGGTATTTTTATGCCTCCTGAACATATTGTGCTGTTCGTCGATGATTTGCTGCCACGGGGCAGGATCGGTGTCAGAACGTTTCCTTCCGGGTCTGGTTTTGAGCTCAAGCCATCGCTCATTTTCGCTGTCCAAAGGGTCCCAGAATGGCTTCGGATCGGCGGCGTGGATGAGTACAGGTATGCCAAGTTCTGCACATTTTTCCCACACAGCATCGAGCCGCGGATCATCAATGGTGACGCGTTTACCACCAATATCAGTTTCCCTCAATCCAAGGTTTTTGAATATTTTAAGCCCGCAAGCTCCGTTTTTGACATCAGTCTCCAGTTGAGCAGCGGCCTTTTTTCCCCAATCCGGTGAGCCTACTCCGCTGAAATTTACATTGGCGAACACACCGAAACGGTTGGGATAATGCCCCCTGATATTTTTGATTGCCGATTCGACTCTTTCACCGGAACCGCCACTCAGATTGATCATAATTGCCATATTCATGGCATCCATATCCTCGATCAAATTTGATAAGTTTTGAGTTGGCATCTGATACTGATGGCTGTGAATATCAATAAATGGATATTTTGCCCTTTTCACAGGATGCTCCGGCACTACAAGTGTTGACTTCGGATTGTATTCTTCAAAGGTGAGATTGGCCTGAGCTATTGCTTCGCTCACTGAAATAACCAAAATTATCGCAATGAATTTGTTCATGGTATTGAATAATTGACTGCCATTTTTTTCACAAATTATAAAATTGAATGGAATAATTAATGGTTCCTATTGAATTGCCATGCTAAAAGCGAATTGATACCTTTTTGTCTGCACTTGTTTTGAATAAATCATGCAATCGTCCGTGATTCGGTGCAAGGCTCCCGTGTGGATGAGTTGTAAATTGACAGGTTAACTCAAATCAGAATTTGGCTTCATAGATCAGACGATTGCTGCGGTCCCACTCTCGGCTGATAAATGGCTGATATTTCTGATCGTACGGATCCGAGGGATATTGAATTTCCTTTTTGCGGCGATTCAAAAAGGAGTAAAATTCCGTCCATTTGCCGATCTTAACCCCTTCCTTGTATTCCCCTTTAACGGCAACGGTTCCATTTTCATGAAAATAATAGTACGTACCCTCTTTTTGGCCGTAAACGATGGGTATCACTTCCTGCAGTATGGTGCGTTTGTCATCATAATAGCGAACAATCGACTCTTTGGGCCATCCTTTGTAATATTTCTTCTTATCTACCAGCACGGCGTTCCTTGAATAGCTTGTCCACCTGCCATGTTTTGTTCCTTTATAGAATATTCCCTCCTCAACCACCTGTTCATTTAGTATTTTCTTATAAGGGCCATGCAATACGACTCCTTTGCTTTCTGCCGGATTTCCGGTGTTTCGAACACGTTTTCGCTTATAGTCGTACCACCAAAGTTCCGGATTGTATGGGTCGGTCTCAGGTATTTCCTTTAAAAAGTGGAAAATTTCCAGTTCCATATTATCGCCATACCCTCGACGCACAAATCCTTTTTTTGTTTTCAGCCCATAAAACACTTTGCGTTTTCTGCGTTTCTCAGCCGCTTTACGTGCTTTTTTAGCCTCCTCGGCAAGCTCAATTTCCTTTTCCATATTGAGCGTCATCGGGATTTGTTCGATGAGCGAATAACCTTCGGGAATATCGCGGAAGATGTCGAATTCTGTAGTATCTGCGGCTTCAATTTGCTGAGCGAAGGTTGGCAAAAGCGCAATTAAGAGCAGGATGGTACCCGTGATTATTACCCGCAGAAAATATTTAGCAAATCTTGTTACCATGCCAGACTAACGATTTTTCAACCATGTTATTTTCAAATTCCCAAGGCTGCAAATTCTTTTGCGAAGTAAGTCAGTATGATCTTTGCCCCGGCGCGTTTGATACTTAGCAACACTTCAAGCATGCCTTTTTCGCCGTCAATCCAGCCTTTTTGTGCAGCCGCCTTGATCATGGCATATTCGCCGCTTACGTTGTATGCAGCTACCGGTAAATTGCTGACCTCGCTTACAGCCCTGATCACATCAAGATACGCCAGGGCGGGTTTCACCATCAGCATGTCTGCACCTTCAAGTTCATCTAATTCTGCTTCGATCAAAGCCTCCCGCACATTGGCCGGATTCATCTGATAGGTCTTCTTATCCCCGCTCTTCGGAGCAGAATCAAGCGCATCCCTGAAGGGGCCATAGAATGCGCTGGCATATTTGGCTGTATATGACATAATTGAAACTTTCGTAAATCCTTCTTCATCAAGGACTTCGCGGATATATTGTACCCTGCCGTCCATCATGTCAGAAGGTCCCAATATATCGGCCCCCGCTTTTGCCTGGGCCATAGCCATATTTCCCAATACTTCCAGAGTTTCATCGTTGAGAATTTCACCATTTTCAACAATGCCGTCGTGTCCATCAGAGCTGTAAGGATCCATGGCCACATCGGTCATGATGCAGGCTTCGGGCAGCTCTTTCTTTATTTTTGAAATGGTCTTCAGATAAAAATTGTCCTGATTATAGCTCACGGTGGCATATTTATCCTTGAATTTTTCATCAAATGCGGGAAACAGACAAAAGGTTTTTATGCCCAAATTCAGGCAATCTGAAATTTCCTGCATCAGCAGATCAGGGCTGTGCCGGAATATACCAGGCATACTTGATACCTCCTGTTTTATACCTTTTCCATCAACCATAAACAAAGGAAAAATCAGGTCGTTGCGCGATATTGAAGTTTCTTCGACCAGCTTCCTGATCACCTCACTCTTACGGTTTCTTCGGGGCCGCTGAAGCATTTTTTTATTTTTTAGTTAAGTTTTCAATAATGAGCACAAATTGTTAAAAGAAGCCATCAAATTCAAACGGGAGATTAAAATTTTCTTACGCATAGGTATTTGCGCATGAAACCAATTCTTTTGATAAAACATTTTATAATTTTGCGCTCTCATTTAAAAATACTGTTATGTTAAGAACGCATACCTGCGGCCAGCTTCGTCTGGAAGATGTGAATAAAACTGTAACCCTGAGTGGTTGGGTACAAAGGATACGCGATAAAGGCGGGATGATCTGGATAGACCTGAGAGACCGGTACGGCATCACACAACTCGCATTTGACGAAAGTAAAACACCTCCAGAAATCATAGAAATAGCACGATCACTTGGCAGGGAGTTCGTCATACGGATTTCAGGTCTTGTTATTGAGCGATATGCAAAAAATGATAAAATTCCCACGGGGGATATTGAGATAAATGTCCGGGAGATCAAAGTACTCAATCCGGCTAAAACACCTCCGTTTACCATTGAAGACCACACTGATGGCGGCGATGAACTGCGCATGAAATATCGTTATCTCGACATCCGCCGCACACCCGTCAGGAATAGTCTTGAGCTAAGACACAGGATGATGCAGGAAACCAGAAAGTATATGGATTCCCAATCCTTCATTGAGGTTGAGACGCCTTTTCTTATTAAATCCACCCCGGAAGGAGCGAGGGATTTTGTTGTGCCATCAAGGGTCAACCAGGGAGAATTTTATGCCCTTCCCCAGTCTCCACAAACATTCAAGCAGTTGCTGATGGTGTCTGGCATGGACAAGTATTTTCAAATCGTAAAATGTTTCAGAGACGAAGATCTGCGTGCAGACCGGCAACCTGAATTTACCCAGATAGATTGCGAAATGTCTTTTGTCGAGCAGGAGGACATACTTAATACATTTGAAGGCCTGATCAGATATCTTTTTTCCACTGTAAAAGGATACGAAGTGGACAAAGCGGAGCGCATGAGTTATGACGACGCCATGAAGTATTATGGCAGCGATAAGCCGGATCTGAGATTCGGCATGCAGTTTACTAAAATCAACGATGTAGTAAAGGGAAAGGGATTCCAGGTTTTTGATGATGCAGAGCTGGTTGTCGGCATTTGTGCTGAGGGATGTTCAGAATATACCAGAAAACAACTGGACGCGCTCACAGATTTTGTAAAAAGACCGCAAATTGGTGCAAAAGGATTGGTTTATGTAAAGTATGGGGCTGATGGTACGCTTAAGTCTTCCGTTGATAAATTTTACACACAGGATGAACTGAAAATCTGGGCTGAAAAGATGCATGCTAAGCCTGGAGATTTGATGTTGATACTTTCCGGTGAAACAAATAAAACCAGGGCGGCCCTGAGTGAACTTAGATTAAAAATGGGAACAGAGCTCGGATTGAGAAATCCGGATGTTTTTAAAGTATTGTGGGTGCTGGATTTTCCATTGCTTGAATGGGATGAAGAAGTTAAAAGATTCCATGCCATGCACCACCCTTTCACTTCTCCCAAGCCGGAAGATGTTGAAAAATTGACCTCAGATCCGGGAAGTGTGCGGGCCAACGCTTATGACATGGTCATAAACGGAGTGGAAATCGGCGGAGGCTCGATCAGGATTCACGATAAGGGCTTGCAACAGAAAATGTTCAATGCGCTGGGATTTACGGAAGAGGAGGCTAAAAAACAGTTTGGCTTTCTAATGGATGCGTTTGAATTTGGCGCACCACCTCACGGTGGTATCGCGTTTGGTTTCGACAGGTTGTGCGCCTTGTTTGGGGGTTCTGATTCTATTCGCGACTATATCGCGTTTCCAAAAAATAATTCAGGCAGAGATGTAATGATCGATTCCCCATCTACTATATCCATTGAACAACTAGATGAGTTGGGGATTATGCTGAAAAATTAGGATATTGCTTTTTATCATAAAAATCAAAAAAGGGCTTTTAAAGCCCTTTTTTGATTCTATAAAACTCTTATTTAAAACTCCCAGAGATTGTGTTCGTACTCTATTAGTTTTAATTCTTCCTGTTGAGACCGAATAAGCGCGGCTCTTTGATCTGGCGAAATGTCCTGAATCCAATCGTTGCGTGGATTTGAAACTTTCACAACCCGGGCATTGAATAATCTGAGAAGAAATGCATCTGCCATATTCCGGTGATGAGCGGTGTTCTGACGATTATACCAAATAGCCCTGTCAGGCATATTCCTGAAAAGCTTTTCAAGATCTTTGTATGCAAATACGCCAACCGTTTTTTCGATACCGGTTGCAACTTCGCCTGCCGGTATGATCAGCTCCAATGATTGGATATCCCAGTATAATCGTGATCTGACTTTGTCAAAAACCATATCTTCCTTGATCCTGATTATATTGAGTTGGGTGGCATCATAGTATTGGGCTGAGGGGCCAGTGTCTTCCTCGACACCCCAACCTGAATCGCCCCAACCTCCGGTATCTGTTCCGAAACCGGCATCTGCTGCACCAAAGTCGTCCGGATCATCTGTGGGTAATTTCAGATTTTCCAGAAACTGTTCCTTTGACATCCTTTTATTCAGAGAATCGTCAAGGTAAGGATAGATCAATCCGTCATTTACCGCATCAATAATGATCCTGGTGAGTTCATTGCTTGTGGAGAAAAAGGGCCTGTTCTGCTTTTCCTTAAGATCCATTCTTCTCCAGACAGTCTTTTTAAACATCTGATTCGCATAGGGGATAGGGTACACCGACATTTCGTTGTAAAGCGCCTTTTCTTCCTGTGCACAGGTGTCTAAAGAACTGAAACCTGCCAGAAAAAGAACAAATATTCCAAGAAGGATTTTTTTCATGATAATTTAATTTTAGTTAATTGGTATGGTTTTGATTGCCGCGTTCACACCAATATTTACATTTTCTCTTTCACCTTTAAAGTTCATCCTCTGTAATTCCTTGGCCTCGATAACAATTCTGTCGCCGGGTCGAGCCTGTGAAACGAAAGAGGAGAGATCTGCCCTGGCACTAGTAACCTGTTTGGTTTCAATCCCCCGTTGTCCTCTGGCAAGGGTTACCTCCCACTTTGTTACTCTATAGCGCGCATCTTCCGGAAGAAACTGAGCGAAATCAGGATCTGGAATGGCATCTAAAGTGATTTCTCTTGGTACAGTAGTTACACCTCTCTTCAGGTCAATTTCCTTTCCACCGCTTTTCAGTGATAACTCAGGTTTTGGAATTTCTTTTACCCTGAATGTCTGGGTTCCAATAAAAGTCTCGCTGCTATAAACCGATAGTTCAACAGTCGGAGAAGTTGGGATGATAGTAACTTTGCCACCTCTGCCACCTTGAGAAGTGCCACCCTTTACTCTGAATGATGGATTATA
>CAYZWN010000093.1:0-15837 GCA_964482185.1 uncultured Roseivirgaceae bacterium | reverse complement strand
TTGCTCCAATTCGTGGGCGTGGCCTACATTGCAATCGACCAGTTTAACCAGGTGGTTGTGCGCGACGAACCCGCTACCTTTAATGAAAATGTATGGATAACAGGCGGGGTAATAGCAGGAACAGGAACAATATTAAAACGAGCCTCGCCAAGAAAGGTAAAACTCGGCGGTAAATACAGAATCAGATACATGAATATAAAACGATAAAAAAATGACAAACGATCAATTGAAAGATTTAAAGGCGCGCGTTAATGCCTTGAGGAGGTATCTTTGACTACGATAACAAAGTAGCTGAAATTGAAGAAGAAGAGAACCTGACCACACAGCCGGGCTTTTGGGACGATCCTGCGGAGGCGGAAAAAATCATGAAGAACATCAAGTCTAAAAAAATATGGACGGATGATTTTGCCATGCTCAATACTGCTTTTGAAGACCTTGAAACGCTGTATGAATTTTATGAAGCAGATGAAGCAGACGAGGAGGAAGTAAATCGCGAGTACGGAAAGGTGATGAAAATCCTGGAAAATCTGGAATTCAAAAAAATGCTGCGCAATGAAGAAGACCAATTCAATGCTCTCCTGGAGATCAACCCGGGAGCCGGTGGCACCGAAAGTATGGACTGGGCGGAAATGCTGATGCGCATGTATATTATGTGGGGAGAAAAAAACAACATGACCGTCCGCCAGCTCAACTATCAGCCTGGAGAAACAGCGGGCATCAAATCGGCTACACTGGAGATTTCAGGAGATTTTGCATATGGTTATCTGAAGTCGGAAATTGGCGTACACCGGCTGGTACGCATTTCTCCATTTGATTCGGGCGCACGCAGACATACTTCCTTTGCCTCCGTATTTGTTTACCCACAGGTCGATGATACCATCCACATTGAGATTAACCCGGCCGATATTTCCTGGGATACATACAGATCAGGCGGAGCAGGAGGTCAGAATGTAAACAAGGTGGAAACAGCCGTGCGGTTGCGGCATGCGCCTTCTGGTCTTATTGTTGAATGCCAGCAGGAAAGATCACAGCTTCAGAACAGAGAAAAAGCCATGAATCTTTTAAAATCCAGACTTTATCAACTGGAATTGCAAAAGAAAAATGAAGAAAGAGCCATAATAGAAAGCTCAAAACTGAAGATAGATTTCGGTTCGCAGATCCGGAATTATGTTTTGCATCCCTATAAACTTGTAAAGGATAACCGCACCGGCGTGGAACGCTCGGACGTGCTGAATGTGCTCGATGGTGATATCAATGATTACATCAAAGCATTTTTAATGCAAAATTAATGGGAGCAAAATGAGTAGTTTATCAGAATAGCACCCCTCTTTAGATGATATGTCCTACCGATCGAAATCGGCTTTTTATAACTTTGTAAACAAGAAAAAAAACTCAATAAACTATGTCACTTGAAAACAGATATGCCTGTAGCCCAAACGAAGTGAAAGGCTTTGATACGGAAAAACTCAGGGCCAATTTTCTGATCAGCGATCTCATGGTGTCTGGACAAATAAATGGTGTGTATTCCCATTACGACCGGATGATTACGCTGGGAGCAGTCCCAACCAACACGGCGATAGAATTGCCGAATTATCACGATTTTACCAAGAAAGATCATTTTCTTGACCGGCGTGAAATCGGGATCATCAATGTCGGTGGATCAGGAAGTGTGACTGTGGATGGTGAAAAGGTGCAAATGGACAATAAAGACTGCCTGTACGTAGGCATGGGTAGCAGGAGCGTGGTTTTTGAAAGTAAAAATCCCAGTGAGCCGGCTGCATTTTATATGAATTCAACACCGGCGCATCATTCCTATCCCATGAGTAAAGCTTCCAAGAAAGACGCCAACCCCGTAGAACTTGGCGCTCCTGAAACATGCAACGAACGTACAATTTTTCAATATATCCATCTCAACGGAATAAAAAGCTGTCAGTTGGTCATGGGCTTTACTGAACTGAAAGTGGGCAGCATCTGGAATACCTTCCCGCCCCATGTGCATGACCGCCGGATGGAAGTTTACTTTTACTTTGACCTGCCTGCAAATCAAAGGGTTTGTCATCTGATGGGGCAGCCCGAAGAAACAAGGCATATTTTTGTGCAAAATCACCAGGCGGTTATCTCGCCGAACTGGTCGATCCATGCCGGTGCCGGCACCAGCAATTACAGCTTTGTGTGGGCGATGGGTGGCGAAAACATGGAATTTACGGATATGGATCCGGTTATAGATATACTCAAATAAAACCTATATAGTCAAATGTCATTGGAATTATTTAATCTTTCAGGAAAAGTTGCCCTGGTCACCGGTGGCACACACGGCCTGGGTATGGCCATCGCCAAAGGCTTAGCTAAGGCAGGAGCAAAAATTGTCATTAACGATATATTTCAGGATAAGCTTGATCAGGCTAAAACAGACTATTCAGAAGCGGGAATTGATGTTGCCACCTACAACTTCGATGTAACAAACGAAAAGGCTGTCGTTGCCGGACTTAAGAAAATTGAATCAGAAGTCGGGCCAATCGATATCCTGGTAAATAATGCCGGCATCATCAAGCGCATTCCGCTGGAAGAAATGAGCGTTCAGGAATTCTCTGACGTGATCAATATCGATCTTGTGGCGCCATTTATCATGGCAAAACACGTTGTGAAAGGTATGATTGCACGCGGTCATGGTAAAATCATCAATATGTGCTCCATGATGAGCGAACTGGGCAGAAACACGGTGGGCGCTTATGCTGCTGCAAAAGGCGGTTTGAAAATGCTGACCAGAAACATGGCCACAGAGTGGGCAAAACACAACATTCAGATCAACGGTATTGGCCCCGGGTATTTTGCGACTACACAAACTGCACCGATCAGGGTAGATGGCCATCCTTTCAATGATTTTATCTTAAACAGAACCCCGGCTGCCAGGTGGGGCGATCCGGATGATTTGCAGGGAGCCGCGATCTTTCTCGCATCCAATGCCTCAAACTTTGTAAATGGACATATTCTCTATGTTGACGGAGGCATCCTCGCCACAATCGGCAAGCCAATCAATGAGAAATAGGAGTGTTTAATAAAATTACTCAAGCTTCGTAAATAAATAAAAACATATTAACTGCCTATAATTTAATTGATTAAAACCATGCGCGCTTTGTGTTTACCTTTGTGACCTTTGTGTTAAAAAATAAAACCGCAAGGAGGTTAAGGAAGACGCAGTATTCGCAAGTTGATTAGTCGCAAAATGGAATTTTTATATGGCTTAAAATCAACGCATTTTACATTTTGTACTATAATAAATACATGAATATCAATATTTTATAATAGTTGAGGAACTTCTTGGGCAGTATAATTAAACGGCATGGCAATGATTCATGCCTTTTTTTACGCTCTGATGATTTATCCGAAATTCATGGAATTTTTCAGGTTAAGAACATGCGCATCAAAACGACTCCCCAAAAGTAATGTAAAATCCATCCTGCCCGTTGGCACCAACAGCATAGTCAAGTCGAAGGTTGGTGTTTTCTGACTTATCCACGAGAAATCTCAATCCCAGGCCTCCGTTGGGTTTGAAGGTGTCACTGCTTATTCCGGCCATATCATCATACACCATCGACATTCCGCCAAAAGCGGCCATACCAAAGCGCCAAAAAAGCCTGAGCCGATACTCCAGTTGTGCGGTGGTGAAGTTATGATCCCGGAATCTTCCATAAAAATACCCTCGGACAAAGCGGTCACCCCCCATAAGCGAATAATCATAAAAGGCCGGCTCGCCGAAAATAAAGGAGGTATAAAACCGGCCGGCCAGTGCATGGTTTGAGTTGTATCCGGGAGTGATATACTTTCTGAAGTCCACACCAACAAGACTATAATAATCATCTGATTTGTTGTGCGTATTGATCAATTCCAGGTAGCTGCCTTCGGTGGCATTCAGGATATTATTCCTGCTGTCTTTTAAAAAAATAAGCTTTATTCCCAGGCTCGAATTTTCTTTTAGTTCCGGAAAGGGATTGGCATTTTCATAAAAATTCAGATTTTGATAGTTGAGGTACCTGAGGCCTGCTCCAAGAAAAATATTTTTCCCGATGTGCTTTAGTCCGTCCACATCAATGATGCTCCGGTTGCTCTCAAATTTCAGCTCAGCACTTTCCGGTGAATCTGGCCCAACGCCATAATACAGGTCGGGATACTTTGAAAAATGAATCAAACCACGTGTAAACCATTTTTCCTCTTTGAAAAAATAGTTCCACTGCGATTCAAGTATCAGTTGTCGGTTCCATGTGTAATTGATCTCTAATTTGGCATTTGAAGTTCGCGTACCGTCGTCGTAGAAATTGAGTGTGAAAAGTGCAACTGCTCCCACATAGGTTTTGGTCTCGGGGGTGTACCCGATGGTCGGAACGGGCAGTATTTTCACTTTTTTTGCTTTCAGGGAGTCCTGAGCAAAAGAGTTATAAAACACAATTATCAGTAATGCGGTGGTGGGGAAGCAATATTTCAAAGCCAATTTTCCTGATTGTGGAAAAATTGTAAAATTTACCTTGCAGGGATCAGAAAGTTCTTGAATCGTCAAAATTTTCCAGGTAGTCGCCTATGCGCTTTACAAACAAACTACCCAAAGCGCCATCAACCACCCGGTGATCATAGGAATGTGACAAAATCATTTTGTGGCGGATCGCTATGATGTCGCCATAGTCGGGCGTCTCGATCACAACGGGCCGCTTTTCGATGGCGCCAATGGCCAGTATGCCGACATTTGGTTGCAAAATGATGGGAGTTCCCATAGTAGCACCGAATGATCCGACATTGGTCAACGTATAAGTAGATCCGTTCACCTCTTCGGGGTTGAGCTGGTTGTTTCGGCCTCTGTCTGCAAAATCATTGACCTTGCGGGCAAGGCCAACGAGATTAAGCTGATCGGCATTTTTAATCACTGGCACGATCAGGTTACCATTGGGCAGTGCCACGGCAATCCCGATGTTAATTTGTTTCTTTTTAATGATTCTGTAAGCATCTACAGAAATATTCATCATCGGAAAATCCTTAAGTGCCTTTACCAGCGCCTCAATAAAAATGGGTGTAAAAGTGAGTTTGATGCCCAGATCTTTTTGGAAGTGATCTTTTACCCTGGTACGCCATGCAACAATTTTAGTCACATCTGCATCGACAAAGGAATGCACATGAGCCGAAACATTGCGCGATTCCACCATACGATCGGCAATGATTCTGCGCACGCGATCCATTTCAATCACCTCATCACCTTCCTGAATTTCTACAGATGGAGCTGATGAAACTCTAGGTTTCGCATCGAGGGGTTTCGCACCAGGCCCGTTTTCACGACGTGGTTGAGCATTTTCCTTGTCTTTGAGATACCGGATCATATCCTTTTTGGTAACCCGGCCTTCCTTGCCGGTTCCGGGTATCTTGTCAAGTTCGACCGGGGCGATGTGTTCGGCTTTAGCCATATTCCGCACGAGCGGCGAATAAAATCTGCCGGACTTAATGTCATAATTTTCGCTATCAGAAATAGCGGATGCCTCCTGAAGTATCATATCATGATCATCTGTAGGGACTGCAGTGTCATGTATTTTTCTGCCATTGCCGCTTTCAACCGATTTCATATGTTCTGTAAAGGAAGCAACCTGAAGGTCGCCTTCAGTAGAGAGCAGGGCAATGGGCGCACCAATCTGAACCACATCGCCTTCTTTAGCGAGCAATTCGCTGATAATGCCAGCCTGGGCAGCGGGAACTTCTGTATCTACTTTATCCGTAGCTACTTCCAGCAACGGCTCCTCAATTTCAACTTTATCGCCTTCCTTTTTTAACCAGGAAATGATGGTGGCTTCCATCACACTTTCGCCCATTTGGGGCATTGTTATCTCGATTATTGCCATCAGTTTCTTTTTCCTTGAGTATCAGTTAGAGAAAGGCAATTTAATATTTTTGCTGGTTAACTCAATTGTTTTTGGCCAATCTTTGGTATAGCAAATGCAGGGCAATGACCGTTGTGAGCCGTATGTTCACATCACGGTCTTTGGTAAGTTGCAGTTTTTTTGTAATCACCTCGTCACCATCTGCGCAGGCAATCCATACCGTGCCCACTGGCTTATCGGGCGTGCCGCCATCCGGACCGGCTATGCCACTGGTCGCAAGGCCATAATCTGCATCCATATGCCTGCAAATACCTTTGGCCATTTCAACAACTGTCTGTTCGCTCACAGCGCCATGTTGTTGAAGGGTTGTTGCCTGCACATCGAGCAGTCTCGTTTTCATTTCATTTTGATAAGCTACCACTGATCCGTTAAAATAGGCTGAACTGCCCGGTACAGATGTGATTTTATGGGCGATGTAGCCACCTGTGCAGCTTTCGGCTATTGCCAGTTTCGCGTTGCGGGCACGCAGCATTTTTCCAATCACTATTTCCAGCGCATCCTCATCATAACCATAAAAGTAATCATGAATTAATGGCAGTAAGCGGTCAACCAATTCCTGTACCTGACCTAATACAGATTCCCGGTTGTCGCCGGTGGCCGTAAGGCGAAGTTTCAGATCGCTGAATGTTGGCAGGTATGCCAGCTTTACGTTGGCAGGCAGTGCTTTTTCCCATGCTTCAATTTTCTCCGCAAGCCATGATTCGCCGATTCCTGCTACACGCACGATTTTATGATAAATGACCGGAATGGTCAGGGTTTGCTTCAATCGTGGGATGATATGATAGGTCATCATATATTTCATCTCGTGCGGCACGCCTGGCATAGCAATAAATACTGTGTCATTTTCATGAAACCACATGCCGGCGGCGGTGCCGCGCTCATTGGGAATCATCTCACATTTTTCAGGCAAGGAAGCCTGAAGTCTCGTGAGGGCGTTGAGTCCCCTGCCGCGGCTTGTCATATATTCCTCCAATTGACTTAAGGCCTCAGCATGCACTTTTATTTCGCATTCAAAAAATTTTGCCAGACACGGCTTTGTCAGATCATCGCTGGTTGGTCCCAGACCACCGGTAATGAGCACGACATCCGCCCGCTGCGCTGCTTCCGCAAAAGCTTTCAGGATTTCCGAATCACTGTCGCCACATGTGGTACGCCTGATTACGCGTATGCTGGTTTCATCCAGCTTGCCGCTCATCCAATGCGCGTTGGTATCAAGCGTCTGACCATATAATATTTCATCTCCAATGGTGATAATTTCAGCGCGTACTTCGTTCATTTATCGTGTTTTTATGGAAAAACGGCTTATGTATGTTTTGGTTTGGCGGGCAAATATGATGGAAAAGGGAGGATTATGCAAGGCAGTTTTGCGTATGGGCGTAATCGAAAAATAAAGTTGCCCACGTTTAGTTTTTGAAACCAATTCAATGCCCGGTTGTACTTAATGCCCAGGCACATTTTCTAAGCTTGCATCCGGATCATTTATTGTTCCTAAAGTCTCACAGATAAAAATAATTTATTAACAATCTATAATACTAGTGTTTATATGAACTACTCCCTGATTTCGGACCTGTTCCTCAGGATAGTTTAGTTCGTCCGGAAGTCATGATATTCCAAACTATAGCCCTGTAAAAAGATGCTAAAGATTGAAATTGAAATCTGAACAGATACTTTACAGTACTTTTTGGTATTGAAAAAAAAGTAAAAAACAATACGAAGACAAGGTACCTGAACCCGGGAAAATTGCGTCTCATGAATAAAATTCTGTTCCTGGTCATATAATATACCTTCAAGGGGCTGTCTTCCCCGACAGAATATGAAACTCGATGGTATATGACTGCTTTATTGTTGTAGTATATTTTGTATCCCGCCCTTCGCAGCCTGATCGAATAATCCACCTCCTCATAATAAAGAAAATATACTTCCGGAAATCCTCCGATTTTCTTTAGCAGGTTTTTTCTGATAATCATGGCGGCGCCATGCGCAAAACAAGTTAGTCCCGATTTAAACAACTCATCGTTATCAGTCTCGCCCTGGCCAATTACCTTGTTTCTGCCAGTCAAAGCGCTTATTTCGGTACTACCGGCATATTGAATTAAATTTGGCGAATTGTAATAAATCACCTTGGGGGATACAATGCCCAGATTTTTAATCTCAAAAAAAGGCTTGATGAGTTCCTCAATTAAATTCTCTGCAAAGAGGGTGTCATTGTTTACGAAAAAAATCAGGTCCCCCTTTGTTTTCTTAAACCCTAAATTGTTACCGGCCGAAAAACCGAGATTCTTGTCTGAGCGTATTACCTCAACCTTCGGGAATTCAGCTTTGATTTTTTCTGTTGGGTTTTCAATTGATCCGTTGTCAACGACTATGACCTGGACATTTTTATAAGTACATTCTGAAATTGACAAAAGAAGCTCAAGCGTTACCTGAGTATTATTATAATTTATCGTGACGATCGAAACAAGTGGCTCCCGTATCATAGCTTTATCGAGAAGTTGATCCGTGCGGAGTGTGAATAAATGATTTATTTGCCCCTCTGAGCCTAAACATCAAAAGCAACATCATCCAAAAAATCTTAGGCAACTTCAGTAAGCTCATTAATAGTCTTTTACCGTAAAAATTCCCGGGTATTGAAATCAGGATAGAAAAAGTAAAAACAACAAACAAACCACTCCAGTACAAACTATTAATGAGAAGTTGACCGGAAAAATAAACAACTGTAATTAACATAGCGAGAAACAACCCCAGATTCAGTAATCGCGGCAATTGTATATTCCTTAATATTATTGTATTAAAAATTATAAAATCCCCCTTAAATAATGATTTTATTCCAATTATAAAATGATTCATTAAAAAAACATACTGGCTTGATATCCACCTTCTTCTCTGGCTTTTAAATGTTTTATTCGTTTCCACCTTCTCGTCATAAACAATAAGATGATCGGAATATGCAGTTCTGCAATGCATTAAACCTGCCAGCAACTCAAAATCCTTATCAAAACCACCAACTGAATTTAGCTTTTTAAATACTGACTCCCCTAATACAAAATCCGCGACAAACCCGGATCCGGCAATCGATGCTGATAATCCAAGATTAAAGCACCCCCTTCTGTTGATATGCGTATTGATCGCTTCACTGAGTCCATCCAAATAAGCCAAGTCACTCTCCGGATTCTTAATCATCCTTTTCCCCTGCACAATTTTATGACCCTGATCCAGTAATCCTTCGGCAGTTGATAAAAAATACGGGTCTATATGGTTGTCTGCATCAAGAATAACCATGGCATCAAATGACTCCTGAATGTTAGCAAGGGCAAATTGAATCGCTTTGACTTTTGTTGGATGTGGATCGGAGAAAGGTAACAGGGTAATGGGTAGCTGCCTTATTTTATCCAGCGTTTGATCCTTAAAAGAATCTGCGATCACAACAATCCTAAAATGCGATTTGGGATAGCGCAAATTTAAGGCAGCAACTACTGTTTGCTCAATCACCTTATCCTCTTTGTATGCCGGTATTAGTATTAAATACCTACGCATTTGACTCAAACCCTGATTGGAAGCCGGTGATTTGAAATGGCCCGCAAGTGATAAAATTAAATTGTAAAAAGCAACATAAAAAAAATACCCGAAAACGGATACCTCAGCAAATCCAAGGAGCACTGGAATAACATGATTCAACATGGCACTTAAAGCGCTCCTCCCTGAAAAATAATCGGAAAGGTTTTAATTATGATTTTTAAATCAAACCAAAAAGAACTCTGATCCGCATATTTCAGATCAAGATCCATTCTATAACCTTCCGGGAAATCAGAGCTATCTCTTTTGGATATTTGCCATAATCCCGTTATTCCTGCAGGTGCAAGAAATCGCCTGGCAAATTGGTCTTTGGTTAGTCTTTCGGCTTCATATAAGGGCAAAGGACGGTTCCCCACCATCGACATGTCGCCAATTAATACATTTATTAATTGAGGTAACTCGTCAAGGCAAGTTTTTCTTAAGAAACTACCAAAGCGCGTTACTCTCGGATCATTATCTATTTTAAAAAACAAAAAATCATGTTCACGTTTGCTGTGGTATTTATTCAAAGGCAACAATTTCTCCAGCTCCTTTTCTGCATTCACCTTCATCGTCCTGAATTTATAGAATTTGAAGATTTTATAGCCGGTTCCCGCACGATGAGAAACATAGAAGACCGGTCCTTTGGATTCCAGTTTAATTAAGATAGCAATCAACAAAAACAGCGGGCTCAATACGATTAAGGATATTGCAGAGAATACAATATCAAATGATCGTTTAAATAAGGGCATTTCAAACCTTGGGAAAAAACTGTTTAGGGCAGGCTCCACTTTTGGGGTCAGGCTATCAGTAAGGCCCTTAAATTTTCCTAAAAAACGAATGCGATGACTGATTTTCAGGGCAGAAAACTCATTGATGTAAAAGTCATCTATCCCAAACTTTAAGGCTTTGATCCTGTCATCGATTGAACGATTGTTCGCCAACACAATCAAGGGAACAGATTTTAAAATTGCATGCTGTTTTAATTCCTGAACAAACTGAAATACATTTCCATCCGGTAAAGCAAAGTCTGTGATGATCGCTGCCGGCATTTGAGCATTAGCTGCGGCGTTGTTTTTCAGCCATGTCAGGGCTTTGGAAAAAGTGTAAAAACTGAACCCGGTATAGCCGTAATCCAACATCCCGGTACAAATGTATTTGCCATTAAAACCCAGATACAATACGGCTTTGCTTCCAGATGTTTTGTCACCGGCAATTGCCTGCGCTATTTTGTCCTGACCAACAGCTATTTCCTTAATCATATTACTTTTTGCTTTTCCTGACTATGTTTCAGTATAACATCAACAGAAAACACCAGATCTCTGGGATTAAAAGGCTTTTCAAAGTATTCGTGAACACCCAGTCGAAAGCATGTTAATCGCTTATCCCTGCTTTTATAACCTGTAATCACAATAAGCGGGATATCACTAAAGAAGCCACTATTTTTTAAATTGTCCACAAATTCTTCCCCATCAATTTTGGGCATGTCTAAATCTGTGATAATTAAATCCGGAAGATTGCCTTCAGTCAACCATTGAAGCGCGGATAAGCCATCGTTTTTCGACACAACATCGTATCTGCTTACAAGAAGCTTTCCCAGTAATTGGCACATCGCCAGATCATCATCGATTATCAATACCTTGTATTTTTGCGACATACTCAATATTTTTTATTCTGATAAATCAATCTGCCCTCTTAGATAAATTCAAAACTAAATAAAAATATTTATATACCAAAAATTTAACTAATTTTTTATTCAATTGTACTTATCTTAGCTCAAAGCTAAATATTTATTTTTAAAATACAATTTTTTAAATATCATTAAAATATGTCGTTTAGAATTAATTATTTACAATAAAATAATATATACTTTATGATAATTTTAAATTGATGCCTGCGGTGTTAGATTGCTTATGAGAAATTTAAGCATATTTTATTTCAGATGATATAAAAAAGTCAGGAAATTTCCTTATTGCATTATCGTTCCGCTCTAAAACCCAACCTGAAATGAAACCCCTCCCCGCACCCAGCGACCAGGCATGGGGGTCATCACCTCGGTATAGGACTGATTGGTGAGGTTGGTGGCCTCAATAAAGATCATATATGCATTCTCCTGATAAAACAGACGGTTGTCCATTAAGAAGTAGGGCTCCTGCTCAAAGCGATCGATGTAGCGCATTCTCAGGCTGTTTTTTAATCGCCTGTAAATCGTAAAATCTACACTCCCGATGATCTGGTGCCTGATATGCTCCAGGGCGTACCGGGACTGCACATTTTCAGCCTGGTTGATATTCTGATTCAGAAAATTATAGCTCAGACCCAGGAAATCCAGCGGGAAGGCGGGATCAATCCATTCATCGAAATTGATACCGGCAGACAATTCCAGGCCATTTGTTTTTACGCTTTGAAAATTTTGCGACCTCCAAATGCTATCTCCGGTATCGTAAACCCAGTCGATCAGATTGTCTGCATCACGGACAAAATAGTTGGCCTCCATTGAAAAACCGTTATGGATATACCTGATCCCAATTTCGTAAGTGAGCGCCTCTTCAGGTTTCAGGTCAGGGTTGCCCTGCTCAACCGGACTGCTGTAATACTGGTCATAAAAGGTCGGAATCCTGAATGATTTACCGATATTGCCATACACCCTGATGCGGTTATTGACATTAAAACCGACATCCATACCGGGGAAGGCATTCCATCCAAAATCGGAATACCAGTTAATATAAAGGCCCGGGGTAATATCAAATGTGTTTAACAACTTCAAACGCTGATCTGCAAAAAAACCGACATTGTCCCTGAAAAAACCATCCAAATTGCTTTTTGTCCAGGTGCCGCCACGCACCCAATCGCCATTGATCTCCTCTTTTCTGTATTCAAATCCAAAGCCGGTGAGCCCCAGTTGGCCGGAATACGAAGAATTGACCTCAATTCCATACGTACTGGTCTCATGCAGATTCTGATATGCAGCAGGGTTTTCTCTGATAAACAAATATTTATCCCGGTTATTCCTCCAGTAAACTCGTGGCTTAATGGTGAATTTCCCAAAATCAGCTTTGTATCCAATGCTGGTAATGCTTGTGCGCACTTCTTCATATTGCTCCGTGAAGTTTGGACTGGCATAAAAACCGTTCGCCCCAAACTTCCTGTCGCTCAATCCAAGTATAAAATTGATTTCGCCGGTCTTCAGCCGATAATCATGTTGCAGGAATCCCTGGACAATTTTATAATCTGTGTTATGCCTGTATCCGTCTGACCGATCGGCCGAAAAAGACATATATGTACCGGCATTTTCTGACGGCAGAGATAGTGATATATTTCCTCCGAAGCTGCCAAAACTGCCTCCATACGTTCTGAAGCCTAATTTTCGCGCATCCGGTGTTTTAGTAACAAAATTCACTGCGCCGGCAAAAGCGTTTTGTCCATAGATTCTCGCGCCTGGTCCTTTGAGTACTTCGATCTGTTGAATGTTGTCTAAGGGCACGGGGAGATTCATAATATGATGGCCGGTTTGGGGATCAGTCAGCTTGATGCCGTTGAGCAGGATGAGTGTTTGTTCGAAAGTACCACCGCGAATGCCGATATCACTTTGCACTCCGACGGGCCCGCGCTGCCTGATATCCACTCCGGGCGTATAGCTTAAGATTTCAGGTAAACTTTGCGCCGGGCTTCTAATGATCTGTTCTTTGCTGATGATTTGAATATTCCTCGATGCCTCAGAAAACGGTGTGGCAATCCTGTTGCCGCTAAATACCAGATCGTTCAGAACAATGGTGGTATCTGATTGGGCAAATAATACTTGCCGGGCAACCAACAAAATGATAAAAAGCAAAATAATTCTATTCATGGTTGAATGGGTTGAAATAATTGATTGATGAAGTAGTTAGGTTATCACGCAAAACGCGGACATATAAAAAAAGCCCTATGTGGGCTGTAAATAAAAATATCGGAAAGGAAAAAGACGTACTAAATCCGGGATGTGCTAGTTCGGAATTACATGATTGAATGCCGTTCCTCCTTAATAAGCCTGCAAGAAAAGCATTTCCTGCATTGGCCTCATCCCATGTTTCCGTTTCCTGTTCAGTTGATTCAAGGTCAGCTTGCGGGCTTTCTATAGGATAGATCAAAGAAGATTTAACTGAATTCAGACGGTGCAGTAAATTAGAAATCACACCAATCACAACCTGTTTGCCAATTGATTGAAATACGGCATAGGAGGTATTTGTCCATCTGAAGAAACGGATCTGATGATGTTTTTTATATGTGCTGAATACTGTCAATGCGTTTGCATTTCGAATTGCAAAAATAAGGTATTGGAGGCATCCGGCAATGACTAATATCAGTTTTGTCTGGTGGGTGAGAATGGCCCTGAAACTTTGACAAAGTTATTTACCGGTGAAACGGACGCGAACGATTTGGGAAGCAATGAAGCCCCTCCCCAAAGTCACGGTCACAAAGACCTTTTTATGCTTTTTCGTTCTGTTCCGGCCTGTGCGGCACAGGCCAGGGAGGGGGTCTGGTGGGTGAGATTCATGCTCAGCCTTTATGCTCATGGTCTGCCCTGCGCAGGAATGACGATAGTATTACCGTCATTCCTGGAGAGCGATAGCGATACCAGGAATCTCGATGTTAGGCTAATGTTCACCAAAAGGAGAGATTACTTCTCAGCCTTTATGCGCATTGACTTATCTGCGTAGGAATGACGACGGGTGTATTTGGCATTTAAACTTTGACAATACACAACCCTAACATCAGAAGCATTTTATTGCAAACAGAAAAATATTAAATTGAACAAATTTTTTCCTTCACCTCAAAAAAATGAAAAAAGCCTGGATAACAACCACCATTTTCTTCATAGTCATCGCGGCGGCATGGTTTGCCGTGATCAAATTTGGCAAGCAACATATTCAACCCAATCCTGTTACAGAGGTCAGGACGCCAATCATGCCTTCGGGCACCCATCTACAGTATTGGTCAAAAAACGGTCGCAACATCATGCTGCTTGGCGGTTCTGATGACGACAACCTCTTTCAGATGCCTGGGGTCGAGACGCAACTGGAATTGTTGCAGGCGCTTGGTGGCAATTATGTCAGAAATACCATGTCTTCGCGCGATGAAGGCAACGAATGGCCTTTCGCCAGGACAGAAAACGGACTTTACAACCTGAATCAATGGAACGAGGTTTATTGGAGCAGATTTGAAAATTTTCTTAGATCTACTTCAGAAAAAGAAATTATCGTACAGATTGAACTTTGGGCAACTTTTGATTTTTACAGAGAAAACTGGGATGTAAACCCGTTTAATCCAAAGAACAACATCAACTACACAACAGAACGAAGCCACCTTCCCGAGATCGTAAAGAGTCACCCCACCTGGACGGAAAACAACTTTTTCCGTACCGTTCCCAATCAGGAAAGCAACCTGATCGCACTCGGGTACCAGCAAAAATTCATCGACCAAATCCTGGAGCATACGCTGAAATATGATCATGTGCTTTATTGCATGGATAATGAAACCTCAGTAACCGCGGAATGGGGAAAGTTCTGGGCATTGTACATTAAAAAAAGAGCGCGGGAACAAGGAAAAACAATTTATACAACTGAGATGTGGGATCCGTGGGACCTTGGTCATGTTGTACACCGCGAAACCCTCGATCATCCGAAAATTTATGAATTTGCAGATATTTCCCAGAACAATCACAATTCAGGTGATACGCATTGGAATAATGGTATTGCCCAGATCGACCGGCTCAAAAATAACGGTACACTCAGGCCGCTCAACAATGTGAAAGTGTATGGCAACGACGGAGGCGCACACCAAACCACCCAGAACGCCATTGAGTCATTTGTCAGGAATGTGCTGTTTGGGGCGGCAAGTACGCGATTTCACCGGCCAACTTCCGGGCAGGGATTGAACACGGCCGCGCAGTCAGTGATAAAAAGCATGCGTTCTTTCGTTGATAAAACAGATTTCTTTAACGGACGACCTGCTAATTATCTCCTGCTCAACAGGGAGCCGGGCGAAGCATTCTGTCGCGCTGTGGAAGGAAAAGAATATGCAGTGTTTTTTCCGAAAGGAGGCGAGGTTTCTTTGGTATTTCCTGAAAAAAATAAAGATATTTCCGTGGAATGGCTTGACCTGCTGCGATCAGAATGGAAAAATGCATCGGGCACTGAAATAACTGACGGAAAAATACTTTTAAAATCGCCTGGTGAGGCAAATTGGTTGGTATTGATAAAAATAAAATAAGATATGTTTACAAAAGCGGACATCAGCAACATTAAGAAAAGAGGCTCGGCCATTGAAGTTGTGGACAAGCAAATTGATAATTTTAAGGCAGGCTTTCCATTTTTAAAACTTGACCGGGCTGCCA
>CAYZWN010000092.1:0-15955 GCA_964482185.1 uncultured Roseivirgaceae bacterium | reverse complement strand
TGGCGGTGGAGTGATTATTTGCCCTGGTGTAAAAATTGGTGACCGATCGGTAATTGGCGCAGGAAGTGTGGTAACCAGAAACATTCCGTCGGATTCATTTGCCGCGGGCAGTCCCTGCCAAGTCATCAGGAAGATTAACCACTATGATCAGGATGAGGGGGAAGTCTGAGTTCATGCAACATGCGCACAAACTCCTTTTGTAAAGGTGCTTTGAGTAAAGTTTTCTCACCTGTTTCCGGATGGGTAAATGATATCCGGCAGGCATGGAGCATCATAGTCATAAGGCCGAATTTTTCTTTGAAAAGCTTGTTTTGCTTGTTGCAGCCATGTGGACGATCGGCGATAATCGGATGAAGAATATGAGCCATGTGTTTTCTAAGCTGATGATTTCGGCCGGTGAGCGGCTCCAGCAATACCAACGAATAGCGCGATGTCGGAAAATTACCTGACGGCCAGCCCATTTCTGATCGGCCAAGGGTGTTGAATCGTGTCAATGCTTCCTGCAGCACCCCGTTTTCCTTTTGCAAGGAATAATTAATTTCACCTTCAGAATCTGTGTAGCCCCGAACGATGGCGAGATACTGTTTTTTAACAATTCTGGAAGCGAAGGCTTTTTGCATGATCTTTAGTGTATCCGGGTTAAGGGCGAAGAGCATTACGCCTCCGGTTTTTCTGTCGAGCCGGTGGATGGGATACACATGGCGATCAAGTTGATTGCGCAAAATCTGAAGGGCAAATGTTTCAGCATCCTTTGCGATACGGGTCCTGTGCACCAGCAGGTCGTGGGGCTTATTGACGGCAACCAGATCTTTGTCCTGATAAATGATTTCAAGCGCGCAGGTTGTATTTTCCATAGAGATACGAAAATTCAGGCAAGGATGAATTATATTATTTAATGGCAAATAAATCATTTTTGATATAAATTATCAGCAATATTGTATTAGGGATTCTCATAGACTTTTGAGGGTCATACCTTTGTCGGGAATAATTTTTAAAATATTTTTTAATGAATACGGACATTGAATATCAGGATATCAGGCCATACCGTGATCATGAATTCAGATTGGTGATGGATCGCCTTCTGGACTCATCACTTTCTGATCTTTTAATTACCACCGTTTTTCCAGGCTTTCCGGTAGAGGAGATTAAGCAACAGCTCAGGGAAATTGATACAATAAAAGACTTTCAGGAGCATGTTATTTACAATGCCATGCAAATGATCATTGCCCACACCACAGATGGCGTTACCTGCAGCGGAACTGAAAACCTGGCAAAAGGAGAGAACTTTCTGTTTATATCCAATCACCGCGATATCATCCTGGATCCTTCCCTCATCAATACCATGATCGTTGAACGTGGTTTTGAAACCGCAGAGATAGCGATAGGGGATAATTTACTGGAAAAACCATGGGTGAAGGATTTGGCCCGATTGAATAAAAGCTTTATCGTGAAACGCAATTTGCCTGTCCGGGAGTTGATTATTGCCTCAAGGCGCCTATCGGATTATATTCGGGAAATGGTTTTGGTAAACAAAAAATCAGTCTGGATTGCGCAGCGCGAAGGCAGGGCCAAAGACGGCAATGACAAAACACAACCGGGCGTCCTCAACATGATCGGACTGGCGGCAAAGGGGTCTCTGAGAGATTATTTTATGGATTTGAATATCGTACCGGTGTCGCTCTCGTACGAAAAAGATCCTTGCGATACCGATAAAGTTCGCTCGTTGTATGCGCTGAAATACTTTGGCGGCTATACCAAGGAAGAAAATGAAGACAATCTCGCCATGCGAAAGGGTATCATGGGCGATAAGGGAGAAATCCACATTCATTTTGGGAAACCGATCCGGAATGAAATCGCGGCGCTGCCTGAAAATTTGCATAAGAACGATCTGATTCAGCAAATTGGCCTGATGATCGATCGGCAAATCATCGGCAATTTCAGGATTCAGAAGAGCAACCGGATTGCCTATGATTTACTTGGTAAAAATTTTGAGGGACTAAATACTTTTTATTCCGAAGAAGACAAGATCAGGTTCGTTCAGGATATTGATAGCAAAGTTGCAGAGATGGCCGGTGATCCGGCTGAACTTAAGACCATTTTTTATGAGATTTATGCCAGACCTTATATCAATCAAATGAAGTCAAGTGAGTTATGATACTCTGGATTGTAAGCCTTTTAATGATCCTGTCAGGGAATGAAAATATATCGAATCCCCATCAATCCCAAAAATACAAATACCTGGCCCTGGGAGATTCTTATACCATAGGTGAAAGCGTAGGGTTCACTGAGCGCTTTCCGGTGCAGTTGGTAACAAAATTGAAATTTCAGGGAGTAGAAATCCATAATCCGGAGATCATCGCCAAAACCGGCTGGACAACCGATGAGTTGATGTCAGCAATCGAATCGGCACCACCCGCTGATGATTTTGATCTTGTAACCTTGCTGATTGGTGTAAATAATCAGTACCGGGGGCGCGACACATCGAATTACAAGACAGAGTTTGAAGCCCTACTCGAAAAGGCGATTCAATTTGCCGGTGGGCAACATTCACGGGTTATCGCCATCTCTATTCCTGATTACGGAGTAACCCCATTTGGTGTAAAAAAAGGTAAAAAGCGCATTGCCGGAGAAATTGATCAGTTCAATCAGGTGAACAAAGTATCTTCGGAAGCCTATGGTATCAGATATGTGAATATTACGGACATATCAAGAAAAGCCTGGATGCACCAGGAATTTACCGCTGAAGACGGCCTGCATCCTTCACCAAAAATGTATGCGCTGTGGGTGGATGAGATATTGCCCAGCGCTCTCGAAATTCTGAATCATGACTCCCAAAAATGATATGCTTCCGGAGCAGGCCGCAAAACTTGATAATCAGGATCCTTTACGGAATTTTCGCAATCAATTTGTAATAAATGATCCTTCGGTTGTTTACCTGGATGGTAATAGTCTTGGCCGTTTGCCAAAAAGTACTGTCCGCCTGATGGAGGAGATTGTCACCGATCAATGGGGAAATGAACTGATCAGTAGTTGGAATAAGCACTGGTATCAAAAAAGCATACAACTGGGCGATAAGATCGCCAAAATTATCGGCGCCGATCCGGGGGAGGTAATCGTGTCGGATAGCACTTCAGTGAATCTGTATAAGCTGGCTTTTGCAGCCGTAACTTATCAAAAACCCAGGAGAAAGATCATTTCAGACTCATTCAACTTCCCCTCGGATTTGTATATTTTCCAGGGTTTAAAGCAGGCTTTTAGTGAGAGCCTGGAGATCGAACTGATCAGATCGCAGGATGAAATCACAATATCAAACGAGCAAGTGTGCAGCGCGATTGACCAAAAGACGGCGCTCATTTCGCTATCACATGTGGCTTTTAAAAGCGCATTCATGTATGACATGAAATATGTGACCGGCCTGGCTCACGATGCGGGTGCTATGGCGCTATGGGATTTGAGTCATTCTGTTGGCGCTGTCCCCATCAGGCTCAACGAATGGAATGTGGATATGGCAGTTGGCTGCACGTACAAATATCTGAATGGCGGCCCCGGTGCTCCCGCTTTTTTGTATGTGCGTAAAGACCTGCAGGAAAAACTTCATTCACCCATTCAGGGATGGTTTGGCGCAGCAAATCCCTTTGATTTTTCATTGGATTTCCATGCTTCACCTGGCATCCGGGGTTTTCTTACCGGAACGCCACCCGTTTTATCGCTCTCCGGCATTGAGCCTGGTCTGGATGTCATTTTGAAAGCAGGCATGGAAAACATAAGAGAAAAAAGCATACTCCAGACAGCTTACTTTATTGATCTTTGGCGTGAAAAGCTATTGCCGCTGGGCTTTTCGCTAAAATCACCATTGCCAACTGATCAAAGGGGTTCGCATGTTTCTATTGCACATCCCGAAGCTTTTCGAATTGTAAAAGCCCTGATTGACCCAAGCATCCTCGGATACAGTGTGGTGCCCGACTTTCGCGAGCCGGATAACATTCGGTTTGGGATAGCGCCTTTGTATAATTCGTTTGAAGAAATTGTCCTGGCAGTTCAGAAATTAGCATATATCATGCAGCATCGTGCACACGAACAATATTCCCTTGAAAAGGAGAATGTGACCTAAGTACTTTACAGGGATGAAAGGCTTTTCCCATGATATGAATTGGGAATTATGCAATTCTCGTTATTATGAGATTTTTATTCCAAACTCACCAATGATTGTACACCATTTGTGATTAATATCACCAAGCAGCGATCTTTCAATTGTTTTTTTTATGCTTTAGCCCTGGCGTTTTTATTGCCGGGCATAATTGATTAGATTTATCCTCAGATCAGAAACAACATTTCTCATATAAAATGAACAAAGACAGACAAAAAAGTAAACCTGAAAATGAAATCCTGTCTCAGCCTGTAAAAAAAGGTCTAAGCAGACGGGGCTTCCTGCGTGGCGCCGGCCTCACAACTGTCGGTACCATGGCACTTCAGACAGGAGTGCTTGGAGAAAGCCGCATGGCAGAGCAATTGGAAGATGTGGCATTAGGTCCCGGGGTGGAAATCATCAAACTTAAGGTGAATGGAAAAGTACGTTCGCTGGCGGTTGAGCCCAGGACAACGCTGGCCAATGCGCTTAGAAATCAATTACAACTGACAGGCACCAAGGTAGTGTGTGACCGGGGAGCATGCGCTGCCTGCACCGTCTGGGTCGATGGCAAACCAATGAATTCATGTCTCACACTCGCTGTAGAGGTCATCGGACAGGAAATAACGACAATCGAAGGAGTCGGTTCTCCGGAAAAACTTCATCCTGTCCAACAGGCTTTCATCGATCACGATGCGTCACAATGTGGTTTCTGCACCCCCGGCATGATCATGACTGCCGTGCATTTTCTGGGACATCATCCTAAACCCAATCTGGATGAGGTAAAAGTAGCCCTTCGGGGTAATTTATGCCGCTGTGGTACACACCCGAAAGTATTTCAAGCTGTTATGGACGCTTCCAAAAAGATTTAAATAAAACTGGATATGGATACTAAAAAGATAAAATTACCCTACGGAATTCCGGGACATAATCTGGGAGAAATTGAAAGGGAAGTGCCCGTAAGCGAACCACCGGCATGGCCGGTCAACGATGAGTTGAAGCACGTCGGGAAGCGGGTAAAACGATATGATGCGGTAGAAAAAGTTACCGGTCAGGCCAAATACACAGCTGATATTCAATTGCAGGGCATGCTTCACGCGAAGCTCTTCAATTCCGATTGTCCTCATGCGCGTATCAAATCAATAAATACTGCCAGGGCTGAAAATCATGAGGGCGTCTATGCCGTGCATATTCTAAAAACCGAAGACGGTGAATATCCAATGGTGAAATATGCCGGACAACCTCTTGGAGCTGTCGCTGCAGCCACACTTGACATTGCCACAGAAGCCATCGATTTAATTGAAATAGAATATGAATACATGGATTTTGTGATCGATGTTGAGGAAGCCCAACATCCTGAGGCGCCAATTGTTCACAGACAAAAAATAGCTGCTCAGGCTGACGGCGGAGACGTCGGGGTAACGCATGATGGAACCCAGGCTAAAGGAAATATTGTAGGGCCTTCCACAAGTAGTTTTTTTGGTGGGCCCAGAGGCGATCTGGAGCAGGGCTTTAAAGAGGCGGATGTAATTGTAGAACGCGTTTACCGGACTCAGGTGCATACCCATGTGCCCCTTGAGACGCATGGTGTAGTGGTTGACTGGAAACCGGGCAATATGACCGTTTATGCCTCAACCCAGAGTACTGCCGGAGTCAGGGATGAAATGGCTGAATATTTTGGTCTTCCGCAAAGTGAAGTACGTGTGATTGCCAACTATGTCGGAGGAGGATTTGGCGCAAAACACAGTGCCGGAATTTTTGGTCCGACTGCGGCAATCCTGTCACGCAAAACAGGCCGGCCGGTGTGGTTGATGTTAGACCGGTGGGAAGAACACGTTTCGCAGGGAAACAGACCCAATTCTATTCATTATCTGAAAATCGGAGCTAAAAAAGACGGTAAGCTTACCGCTATCCAGCAGCGGTCGCACGGAACAGCAGGTGTTGCCTTGGGCGCTGGTGTTGGAAGAGTGGCACAGGCTCTTTACGAATGCCCGAATTTTGCCACAGAACAATACGATGTATATACCCATGCTGGCCCGGGCGCAGCCTGGAGAGCCCCCGGCAACGTGCAGGGCGCTTACGGTGTAGAACAGGCTGTAGACGAAATAGCGGAAAAGTTAGGCATCGATCCACTGGCATACAGGGATATCATCGATAAAAGTGAAATCAGGAAAGTAGAAAGGCAAAAAGGTGCGGAACTTTTCGGCTGGTCAAGGCGCAAAGCACCCGGCTCAGATAAGGGACCCATCAAAAAAGGAATGGGTTTGGCGCAATCCACATGGCCAAGATTTGTCTCCCTCGATTCAACCACGGAAGTGCGTCTGATGCGCGGCGGCGCTGTTGAAATAAGATCGAGCGTTCAGGATATCGGTACAGGAACAAAAACCGTTCTCGGTCAGGTTGTCGCTGAGGAACTGGGAATAGGTGTTGAGGATGTCACAGTGTTGATTGGGGATACATATTTCCCAAACGGCCCTGGTTCCGGTGGGAGCGTGGTTACCGGATCCATTACACCTCCCGCAAGGAATGCCGCCTACAAGGTGAAAATCGAATTGCTGGAGCAGGTGGCAAAAAAATTGGATTCCGACCCAAAGAATCTGAAAATTGAAAACGGAAAAATTTTTGATTCCACAGATACTTCAAAATCAGTTGCATTTAAAGAAGCGCTGAAAGGCATGCGAACCGGCCAGATCATCGCAACAGCTTCCAGATCGGATGATTACGGTGGATTCCAACAGCCCTGGGGCCTGGCTTATGGTGATCTTGGATCAGTGCAATTCGCCGAGGTGACTGTTGACACGGAAACCGGGTTTGTAAAGGTGGATAAGATTGTGGCTGCTCATAGTTGCGGAAGGCCATTGAACATTTCCCATCTGGAAAACCAAATTAATGGGGGCGTGATTCAGGGAGTATCTTATGCGCTTTATGAATACAGGGTAATGGATAAGGAAACCGGATTTATGATGAATGCCAACGTGGATCAGTATAAAATACCTTATTCAATGGAGATTCCTGAAATTCAGTCGATCATCGTTGAGGATTATGCCGGAAGATCATCAACAGATGCTTATGGCATCGGCGAGCCTGCAAACATCGCTACGGCTGTGGCTGTTGCCAATGCCGTTTACAATGCAATAGGGGTTAGGATTTATGAAATTCCCATGACCCCGGACAAAATTTTGAAAGCTTTAAATAAAATATAAGAACCATGAATAAATTCAGTTGGTATGAAGCCAAATCCGTAGAAGATGCCTTGAAAAAGGTAAATGCGACAGCTTCCGATCTTATTGGAAAAGGACAAAGCGGGTCTTCTGTGGTATTTAAAGCAGGAGGAGTGGACTTGCTCGACCTGATGAAGGAGGGACTCGTAAACCCATCGTCAATAGTGGGCATCCGTAAAATACCGGGACTCAATAAGATCGGGTATAATGATAAAGATGGTTTGCTTATAGGGGCGAATGCAACCCTGGCAGAGATCGAAGATGATAAAACCATCAATCAGAAATACCTTGCTTTGCACCAGGCAGTTGCGCATGCCGGCACACCGCAATTGCGCAATTCTGCCACACTCGGTGGCAATCTCGCTCAGCGAACACGTTGCTGGTATTTCCGATCGATCGATCACGAATGTTACAGAAAAGGATCGGGAACCTGCTTTGCCCAAAAGGGGGAAAATGAGTTTCACGCAGTCATGCATAATGGCACATGCGCCAGTGTACATTCCTCATCTGTTTCAACGGCACTAATGGCTTTCAATGCGCGCGTTGTAATTGCCGGTGTGGATGGAAAAACAAAGGAAGTGTCTATTGATGAGTTTTTCGTCGATCCTGACACAGACAGCAGGCAAGAAAACATCCTGAAACCAGGTGAATTGATTACAGGCGTCAAATTGCCACCTGTAGGCGCAAATGTAAAAAGTTATTACATCAAGCAGGGAGCAAGGGAGTCGCACGATTGGGCGATAGCCGATGTGGCTGTTGTGGCTGAGATGAGTGGAAAAAGATGCAAAAAAGCTGAAATAGCTTTGGGTGCCGCTGCACCGGTGCCAATTAAAGCTTCGGACGCTGCGCGGCTGCTTGAGGGAAAATCACTGGATGAATCAACGGCTATGGCAGCTGGTGAATTATCAATGAAAGGTGCGACACCGTTATCAGGGAATGCTTACAAGGTGCCGATTTTCAAAACCATAGTTAAAAGAGCCATATTAAAAACTGTTTAGTATGAAAGAAGTAAAGCCATTAAATGTAAAATATTGCAGGTTTCTGAAAGCGAAGAACCCATTTGGTACGGTGGAAGGAGGCAGTCACGGGTGGTACACCTACGATGATGCAAATACCATCTACTGGTGTATTAAGTCAATTGGAGCCGGAGGGCCTGATAACGGTGCGGTAGAACCGGGCTTATGCCAGGCCGGGCGAACATGCTACAGAGCGCGCGATTAACTCAAAGATGAGTTTAAAGATTAAAGCCCCGGGATCATGGATTTCGGGGTTTTTTGTTTAGCCAGATAAATAAAAGAAGAACGAATCAGTCATTCGCGTGCGTCTTTTGTTCTGAGGTTAAACAGGCATACCCGACACTAAAACAAACCTTACATCACTAAAATAATTACATGTAGACTGCGTATAATTGTTTGTGAAAAAACAAATATGATGCGTCCTACATTAACTATATCCATTACTGAAGGTAAAAATGGTTTCTTAATTGGTCAGATCGAGGAAATACCAGGTGTAGTAAGCCAGGGTAAGACGGAGGAAGAACTTAAGGTAAATATAATTGATGCGCTCAACCTTTATTTTGCGGACATGAGAGATGAGTATAAAAACAACAAGGAGATTACCAGAGAAGAAACATTGATTTTATAGTCATCTAATGGATATTTTTTAAACTTGAAACGAAATAAGTTCCTTAAGCACCTATACGATAATGGTATTGAATTCCACCGTCAAGGAGGAAAACATGAAATTTACAGAAATCCGTTCACAGGAAAGAAAACCACAATACCAAGTCATAATGAAATTGATGATGATTTATGCACTTTGATCTGCAAACAATTGGGAATCGAAAAACCTGCAAGAAATTAAAATCAGATAATCAAAGTATCTCAAAATATTTGACTTCAGCGAATGATTCAAGCAAAAAACGAATGTATTGCAAGCAAATAGTAAGAGATCTGTTTTTTTTGAAGTCAATCGGTGGGATAGTGTAATTTGAAGTTTGAGTTATGAATGGATAAACAGTCATTCGCGTGCGTCTTTAATCTGATGACTAAAGACGCACGCCTGGTACTGTTTTGTGGAGCTGCGGGGAATCGAACCCCGGTCCAGATAGGGCAATTTTGCATCCTCTACATGTTTAGTTGCCAGTTTGGTCTCGAAGGAAGCCGGCAGGCAACCGCCTACTTGTCTTCAAAGTTGCTGTGAGTTTCGCCATCGACCCGCAACAAGGTCTCAGGCTAGTTTTATCTTGTCGACACCCAAAATCCGGTTCGATAAAACGAGAACCGGGAGGATGTGGCCCGACACCAATCTTATTGGTGAAACGTTTAAGCCCTGTATCTCAACCTCAGGTTAAGATTAGGCAGCCATGGCGTAAGTTTCTTCGCCAATTGTTGTTCGAATGCATTGATCACAGATGTACACTCACCACCTGACATGCAGATACAACATCGTCTCCTACTGTCAAATCCAGTCAGCCCCATTATTTCAAAGAACAAATTCCTGCAAAGGTAATCTTTATTACGTCAACCGGGAAGATTTTGTTCATATAAAAAACCAGACTTATTCCTTTTAACAAATAAGTTTTTTTTAATTTGCGCTCATGAGCAACTTTATCGTTTCGGCAAGAAAATACCGACCCAGAGGGTTCGGGGAAGTAGTGGGGCAGGAGCACATTACCACCACTTTGCAAAATGCCATCGATAATCAACAGCTCGCTCAGGCGCTTCTTTTTTGCGGCCCTCGTGGGGTAGGAAAAACAACCTGCGCCCGCATTGTTGCCAAACTCGTCAATGGTTTTGATACGCAGGAAATGGAGGGAGCGAATCAAATGAATATTTATGAGCTGGATGCCGCCTCCAACAATTCAGTGGACGACATCAGAAACCTGACCGATCAGGTGCGCTATCCGCCTCAGTTTGGAAAATACAAAGTTTATATCATCGATGAGGTGCATATGCTTTCCAACGCGGCGTTTAACGCATTTTTAAAAACACTTGAGGAGCCACCGCCATATGCAATATTTATCCTGGCTACCACCGAAAAGCATAAAGTAATTCCAACCATTCTCTCCAGATGCCAGATTTATGATTTCAACCGGATACAAAACAATAATATTGCCGAACACCTGAAATCCATAGCTGAAAAAGAAGGTGTCGAAGCAGAAGATGAAGCCCTGCATCTGATCGCTCAAAAGGCGGATGGCGCACTGCGCGATGCACTGTCTATTTTTGATCTCATCGTCACTTATTCTGCCGATAATAAGATCACCTATCAGAACACAATCGATAACCTGCATATTCTGGATTATGATTATTACTTTAAGGTTACTGATCAGTTACTGGAAGAAAATCATAGTGCTGTACTGCTCACTTTCGACGAAATCCTCAATAAAGGTTTTGATGGTCATAATTTTATCATCGGCCTGGCGGAACATTTCAGAAACCTGATGGTAGCTAAAGATCCGGCGACTGTGGCATTGATGGAAGTAGCAGAAAATGTGAAAAAGAAATATTTCGAGCAATCACAGCGGATGGGGTTTGCCTACCTTTTATCTGCGTTAAACATTGCCAACCAGTGCGATTTAAATTATAAATCAAGTAAAAACCAGCGATTGCTTGTTGAGCTCACACTGATGAAACTGGCACATTTGCCCTCAGTAATCAATCTGTCATCAGAAGGTGTTGATTTAAAAAAAAAAGCCTGAAAGCTGAGCCGGCGGCAACCAATGAAAAGAAAAAAGTAACCCCTTCGGCTGACCCTGCGCAGGTTGCAGAGCCCAGTCCAACAGTAACATCACCGAATCCCTCCAGACCAGTTATCACCGGCCTGAAGAAAACCAGCCTTTTACCTGATTTTAATTCTATAAAAGAAGAAATCAGTAAAAGTGCAATAAATGGCAAAAAGGATGATCTGACCTTTGGAAATGATCCGGTAAGTAAGGATGAACTTCTATCTGCATGGCATGAATTTATTAATAATCTCAAAAATGCCGGACGGGATCGGGAATTCAATACACTAAAACAACATGTTATCGTTGATGACGAATTAACCATCAGACTTAAATTATCAAATAGTTTTCAATCGCTCACTATTGAAGGTTTGCAGCAGGAACTGCTTACCTACTTGCGAAAGCGCTTTAATAATGGTAAAATCAGGCTTTTGACTGAGGTCGAAAAGTTTGAGGAGAAAAAGATGATTTATACCAACAGCGAAAAGTTCGAATACCTCGCGGGGAAATACCCTCAACTCAGAAACCTGAAATCAAGACTTGATCTCGATACGGATTTTTAAGTCTTGCCTTATCATTTATTACTTCCTGATGCAATAATTTTCAATGGCAGCATCAAGTTCTTTGATCATTGCTTCAACTCGCGCGAAAGGATCATAGGACTGACCGCGTACCATGAGTGACTCTACGGGGAGATAACCGCTATAACCTTTGCGGTAAATGATATCGACCAACTTGTTGAAATCAGTTCGCTGCCCCCCGGTAACATATGGACTTTCTTTGATTTGCCAACTTATGGCATAGGGGGTTACCATTTCGATGTCTGCGTAGGGATCTTCTGTCCTAAAACTTCCGATATCTGTCATCAGTCCCACCCATTCGGAATCGATGGCTTCAAGCAAACGAATGGATTGGTCGGCAGACCGAAGCACATCTGCATGGTTTTGGATGCCGATTTTTACGTTGTATTGGGCAGCAAAGACTGCGCATTCCTGAAAACAGGGCACCATCCATGCAAACAATTCTTCCCATTTGTCTTCATACCCTTCCGGGATATGGCCTGCAAAAAGCCGTATCATAGGAGCGCCGAGTTTGGCTGTAGCAACAATCCAGGCCTTGGCCAATTCGATGCCTTCACGTCGTTTTAATGAATCAGGAGAGGCAAAATCATTACGAATACCCGTGCCGCTGATGGCAATGCCCAGCGAGTCGGCTTTGCGCTTAAATTTTACCAGGTATTCGTCAGAGGGAACTTCCGGATAAGTCGGGAAGAAATACCCCGTTGCATCCAGTGCTTTGATGTTTTTTGAAGCACACCAGTCGAGTAAGTTAAAATATGTGTAAACCTGCTCATTGTTTCGCGGATTTTTTGCAGAAAGTAAATCCACAAAGGAGTAAGCATTGACTGAAATGGTGACCCTGTCCTTGCACAGATCGGTGCGCTGACCATCGGATGAACACGCAACAAGCATAGCGATTAATATGAAAAGCAGTTGATTTTGTAAAAGGGCCATAAGTTTCATGTCAAAAATATTTTAAGATATTTTTCTTCATTGAGCTGGGTAAATATAATTCAAAAGCACCATTGTAAGCGGTCTTAGGGTTTCAAATATCCATAAAGGTTTGGCTTACCGGGCGCAATTTACGCAGTAGCGGCTTTGGGGCATCAGCAATATTCTGCCAATGGGAATGGGCTTATGGCATTTTAGACAAATACCAAAGTCTTTATCATCCATCGATTCCAGTACGTGCCGGAGATTTTTCAACTTTCCCTCGGCCTGCCTGAGTGCCGCCTCAGCTACACTTTTATTGTTGATGGCATCCATTCTTGAAATTCTGCCAATGGCATTTTCCGGTGAAATTGGTTTGGTGATTTCCTTGTAATCTTTAATAGACGCACTGGTTTTTTCAATTTCATCCATCACCCTAGCTCTTATTTCAAGCTTCTCCTGTTCAGTCATTGCCGTTAATTTTTAAAACAAATACCAGTACAATATATAGAGTGCGGACTGATTATGCTTGTTTTTTTCTTTAAATGACGGCTGATTTGGATGATTTGAGGCGTAACTGCACCTTGTCCGGCAGTGGAAACAGTCAATACATTGAGCATGAATTATAGACAATTGAGTATATTGTAATCGAATTTTTAAAACCCCAATATTTTTCATACTCACTTTTTTTAAACTCTGACCTCTATTGCGCTATGCTTAAAAACATCATAAACTGCCTGGCACTGATGAGCTTTTTCAGTTGTGCCCAAATACAAAAAACCGAACTGAAATTGTGGTATAATCAACCAGCTGAATTTTTTGAAGAAAGCCTCGTGCTGGGCAACGGTAAGATGGGCGCCTCGGTTTTTGGGGGTGTGCATACCGACTCAATTTTTCTCAATGACATCACACTTTGGTCTGGCGAGCCGGTTGATCCATGGATGAATCCCGATGCACATACGCATTTGCCCGCCATCAGGGAGGCTTTGAACAATGAAGAATACCACCAGGCTGATCAGTTGAACAGAAAGTTGCAAGGCAAATTTTCGCAATCCTATGCACCCCTTGGTACTATGCTTGTCCGGCACAGGCACGGGTCAGAACCGGAGAGATATTACCGGGAGCTGAATATTGATAACGCCACCTCAGTTGTGGAATATGAGGTTGACGGAGTGCAGTACACGCGGGAATATTTTATTTCCCATCCTGACCAGATCATGGCTATCCGGATGGCCGGAAGCAAAAAAGGACAACTGGATTTTGAAATAAATTTCGAAAGCCTGCTCAGATATGAGGCAAATGCGGCTGATCATATCCTTCAGGTTCATGGTTATGCGCCATATCATGCTGAGCCGGGTTACCGGGGCAATATGCCTGACGCAGTGAGGTTTGATAAAAACCGAGGAACCAGGTTTACGGTGCTTTTTCAGATATTATCCGAATATGGAGAAATTACAACATCAGACTCCGGCATTGGTCTGAAGGGAGGCAGTGAGGCACTGATTCTTGTTTCTGTTGCCACGAGTTTTAATGGTTTTGATAAAGACCCGGCAAGTGAAGGACTGGACGACCGGGCGCTGGCTCTTGCCCAATTGGAAAAGGCTGAATCAATAAAATACCATATACTGAAATCTACACATGTTGAAGATCATCAACATTTTTTCGATAGAGTCGAACTTGACTTAGGCCCGACAACAGCGCCGGACCTTCCAACGGATGAGCGGCTTTTGCGCTATGCAGAAGGCAATGAAGACAAATATCTGGAGACGCTTTATTTTCAGTTTGGAAGGTATTTGCTCATAGCCAGTTCGCGTACACCCGCAGTTCCAGCGAATCTTCAGGGTCTTTGGAATCCCTATCTTCGCCCGCCATGGTCGAGTAATTATACGATGAATATCAACCTGGAAGAGAATTACTGGTTGGCCGAAAATGCAAATCTTTCCGAGTTGCACCAGCCTCTTCTGAGTTTTATTGAACAAGTAGCTAAAACCGGTGAAGTGACGGCTAAAACCTTTTATGGTGCAGGCGGATGGGCTGCCTGTCATAATTCAGACATCTGGGCTATGAGCAATCCGGTTGGTGATTTTGGTCAGGGAGATCCTGTATGGGCCAACTGGAATATGGGCGGGGTCTGGCTGAGCACGCACTTATGGGAGCACTATATTTTTAATATGGATTTAAAATTTCTGGAAGAGAAAGCTTACCCGATCATGAAAGGTGCTGCTCAGTTTTGCCTCGACTGGATGGTGGAAGATAAGGATGGAAATTTGATCACTTCGCCATCCACCTCTCCGGAAAACAAATTCATAACTCCTGAGACTTATTATGGGGCGACACTTTACGGCGCCACAGCCGATCTTGCAATGATTAGGGAATTGTTTGATCAACTCATTAGCGCGTCTGATATATTGAAAACGGATTATGAATTTATCGGGAAAATTAAGGAAGCCAAAAGCAGGTTAAGACCCTATCAAGTCGGAAAAAAAGGCAACCTGCAGGAATGGTATCACGACTGGGAGGATGCCGAACCGCAGCATCGCCACCAGACGCATCTTTTCGGATTACATCCCGGTAATCACATCTCGCCACTAACCACACCGGAGTTGGCTGATGCCTGTCGCAGAACCCTCGAAATAAAAGGTGATGAATCGACAGGCTGGTCAAAAGGATGGCGTATTAACCTGTGGGCCAGGTTGCTGGATGGCGAGCACGCTTACAAAATGTACAGGACCTTACTGAAATATGTGCCTCCTGACAAAAAAGAGACAAACTACCAGCGCGGTGGAGGAACCTATCCCAATCTGTTTGATGCCCATCCGCCATTCCAGATCGATGGCAATTTCGGCGGAGCTGCCGCGGTGGTGGAAATGCTCATGCAATCTTCAGAAAATGAAATCCGCTTATTGCCTGCGATTCCTGCTGCGTGGTCTGAGGGTAAAGTGAGGGGCATCCGAGCAAGGGGAGGATTTGAGGTTTCGATGGAATGGAAAGACAAAAAGCCTGTAAAAGTGTCAGTGAGTTCCAGAGCCGGAGGCACAACCCGCCTTGTGCACGGAGATAAGCAGGTGGAGCTGGTTTTGCAAAAAGGCGCTACAAAGGAAGTCGTTTGGTAAAAAAACTATCCAGACCAGGTAATCGTGATTTCAGTTTAATTGTAACAGATTTTATATATCCAGCACGATTGTGGTAACAGTTGTTGCGTTCAACCTGATCATGTTTTCAGGACTTAAACCTTGCATTTCCACATAGTTAGCGTTCTCAGTACTTTGCCAGCCTGAAACGCCTTTAATTGTATGGTTGGGAATTTCGAACTTGATATCAATGGATGCTCCACTAGGATTGAGCAAAACACAGGTGATCTTATCCTCCGCCGGACTGATAAACGAAACAG
>CAYZWN010000091.1:15527-16029 GCA_964482185.1 uncultured Roseivirgaceae bacterium | reverse complement strand
AAAATGGATACCCGATCGATATATTCCAAATAACATTCTCTCTACGCCATTTCGGATCAAAAAGGTTAATCTCGTCGAATACCCATCGCTCACCTTCGGGCAGCCATGGCTTTCTTACAGGGTAGGCCAGGTCAAAACGCAAAACAAGCAGATTCACATCGATCCGAAGGCCGGCGCCCACCCCAACGGCTATTTGTTCAGGGAATGTGTCAAAATTAAATTTTCCGCCGGGCCGTAATGAATCTTCATTCACGAGCCAGATATTGCCAATATCTGTAAAAAGCGCTCCTTTAACGATGCCGGCCAATGGAAAGCGGTATTCTACATTTGTTTCAAGCTTGATTTCGCCTGTCTGGTCAACGAGCACATTCGAAAGGCTGTCAGGCGGTATATAGGAACCCGGGCCCAATGAACGCGCTCTGAACGCCCGCATGCTGTTTGTGCCGCCTGCAAAAAACTGCTTCACATATGGCATCACATCCGAATTGGCGTAGGGTAGGCC
>CAYZWN010000091.1:0-15517 GCA_964482185.1 uncultured Roseivirgaceae bacterium | reverse complement strand
CCCGGTGTACAATCTTGTGGCGATGAGCGATTCTTTGCCGGTCTTAAAATAGTAGCGGAAATCACTTCTTACACGGAAAAACTGCGACACCTTGTTGCCAAAAACAGTCACCGTCTTATCCTCCTCCCTGTTTGATTTTGATATGCGGCTCAGCAGATAAAGCAGGTTGCCGGATTCATCCAGACCTACATGGAAAAAGTATCTGTTTGGATATTCCGGGGGCAATTTATTGATTGTATAGTTAAACATTCCTCCTATAATAAACTGCTCTTCAAAGCTCTGGCGTATCGAGGGATTCAATCTCAGGAAATCCTCAAACTCCGCAGTGGTTTCTGACAGATTGGTGATACTAATATCCAGCGGGGAAAGCTGATAACTCAGAAAATCATTCTTTTTCCAGTTATACGTCAATGCAGTTACGAAAGTATTGAACTTATATAATGAAACCCTGGCAAACCGGCCAAATCCAAGCGTTACGTCCGACTTTGGTGAAAAAGGCTGGTTTCGCGGTTTGAGCCTGAAAGGAAGGATCTTGGGAAAACTCAGCCTGGCGTCAATACTGACTTCATAAGCTGTATCATCCACTTCGGCGCCAATCTGTTTTTCGAAACGGCCATTAAAATTGAGCGAGAAAAGCTCACCGCCTCTGAAAAAATTTTTGCTGGTGTAGGATAGTTTTATGCCGGGTCCTGCAAAGTTGTTGGATTTGCTCACGGCGTTCAACTCGGTGCTTACAGACATTTTCTTCGCCGGTGTCATGACGTACGATACATTCAGCTTATCAGCCCAATTCTCCGATGGGCTGTACAGAATGTTTATGAATCTGTATGCCTGCAGGCCGGTAAGTTGCTTCAGCGAATTATTGTGGGACATTCTCGAGTAGTTGCTGCCCTTTTCATAGAAAATGCTGTTAAGAAAATATTTAGGTTTCATGTAATGATCCTGGGTCACGATGTAATAATCGCCGGATTTTACCGTATCGGGATGATAGTTGGCCAGCTTATTATCTTCCAGTACCACAATACTATCGATCAGGTATAACATTTTGCTCTCCGGAGATACATCCTCTTTTATTGCCATTTTCAATTTCACCCGGTGATCACCTGCAGTAGTATCAGCTAAATATTTGATATGATCCGGTCTGAAATAGTAGAAACCACGGTCCTTCAATTCCCGGTCTATTCTGTTACGCTCGCTTTTTAGCAGGTCCAGGTCATACCTTTCGCCTTTTCTGATCAGGGTCTCTTTACTTATTGCTGAAATGATGTGCGAGAGGGTGTCTGTTTGTTCCGGTAACATCAATGTGTCGATGGTATAAAACTTACCGGCCTGGATTTCAAAAACTACACTTGCTGTTTTCTTTTTTTTCTCAATTTCAAAATTCGAAATGGCGTTGAAGTAGCCCTGGTGATAGAGTCTGTTTTCGAAACTGGCGTTAAGCGATTTGCAATAAGCTTCATCCAACAGCACGGGAGGCGAACCAAGCTTGTACTTGAGCCAATGCCGGAATCCCTTTTCTTTTTTCGGTTCGGCTACCATGTTGTGTATGGCTGCCCCCGGTCGCATCCATAACAATTGATTGTTTGGCGATTTAGCGATTTCATCCTCCAGCGCCAGCTTTACCTTTCGGTGGTGATCGATGTTTGCTTTTTCGTGCAGACGGAGTTCGTAATCAGTCACAAGATGTTCACCATCCGAAATTTTGCTCAAACCTGTGCAGCCGCCAATAAAAAGAGTCAGGGCTAACAGCAACACCTGGTTCAGAGTAATATTTTTTTTCAGCAGGTTGTACAATTTCTTCGCGATCAGTTTTCCGTATTTTGGTCATCGTTTGAAGCATCGTCAGACTCTGCGGGAAGTTCTGGCTCCTGCTTTTTTTTGAATCTGTCAAATTCCTTTACAAAAATGAATGCGATGCCTGATTTCTGTATTTCACCATCGTAAATGTCGTATGCGTTTTCACTGAAGGCCTTAACGCGATAATTTCCTGATTTGGTCAGCTTGTAAGAAACAGCGAATTCGTTCATGCCAGCCGTGCTTTGCTGCCCCACCTGGTTTGGCGAACCGTCGAGGTTGATGTGGCTTTCCATTTCTGCAGTCACGCGATCATTGAACAGATTTTTCGAAACTTTTACGTCAAGCTGTGTTCTGGATTGAGCACTGCCGCCGCTGTAATCATCGAAAGTATTAAGGCCGAGATCCATATCCACGCCGACAATAATTTTCCCGGTCAGATTGTTGAGCTGTTGGGTCATGATGGCATTGATGCTGTTTCTTGCCGCCGTTGTGGCGAAATTTGCACCGCCAGACCCTTCGGTAATCCCCGGATCCTCGGGTATGAATGTGCCGCCAACCAGCAATGCAAATACCTGCTTGTTGCGTTCTGATTCCATGGCAGGCTGGTTGAGATAGTTAAGTTTTGTGTCGAGCGTCGGGTATGAACTTCGATGGCGCTCGGGCAAATCAAGAAAAAAAGATACTTCCGGATCAGAAATCTTGTTTTCCACTTTCAGGATCACATCATAGGGCAGGCGCTGGTTGTACATGGAGCGTTCGAAAGTGCTGATTTCGTTGGAGACCAGTCCGACAGAGTTTGTGCGTACGGTGTATTTTGCGCCGAAGTTTAAATCACCTTCCATGATCTCTCCCGACCAGCTTACCGAACTACCCGGCATAAAGTCAAATCGTTTTTTCACCAGTTCATAAAATGACAGTTCATAGAAACCACCTGCAAATACAAGTGCCCCGTTTAACGTTCCGCTCCTTGCATCGCTGTATGTGTAGAGCAGTTTGCCTTGAAGATTAAATTTGGTGTAATCGCCTGAAGTGGGGTCGATCGTTATGGTGAAATTTGCTCCGGGATCTATTTCGAGTTGTGCACTGAAATCGATGCCCTTGAGCAGAGTTTTTAAGGAGTCGTCCACGGTAGGAGGGTCATAGATAAATGTCAGGTCAATATCTTTTTCTTCGAAAACGGTGTATTCAACAATTCCTTCGTCGGTAATGAGTTCCAGTTCATTTCCCGGGAAAGTATAATAAATATCCGTTCCCTGCAGGATTTTCATATTGTTGGTAACTTTCAATTTTGATTTTCGGCCGCTAACCATCATATCGATACTTAAATTGAGTTTGCCTTCTACCATTTCATTTCTATGCCGCTCACTGTTCATAATTAAAAATTCGCCGGCACGCAACTTAACATCGAAAATGGGATCATTGAAATCCCGAATATCTATTCGACCACTTATATTCATACTTTTTTCCAGGTGATCCTGAATACTGAGTTGATCGAAAACCAAAAGGTTATTATCAATTTTGATACCTCCGATTGTGTTGAACCTGGTGTTTGTCTCAATAGTGATCATATCAAGATTCCTGAAATCAACAAAACCGTTGATCCTGGGGGCGCTTCCGGCACCGCTTATAAAAACCCGTCCGTTTAGTTTTCCTTCAAGTTTTGACAAATAATTGCTGAATAGCGGCTTGAAATATCCGGCATTTTGGATGTCAGCTTCTGCCACAATACTGAGATTTTGAGCCGCGCCGGACGAAGGTACCTGCCCGATAACATGAATTGAATTTTCATTGTTAACCAACCTGGCATCAATATTCAGTGCTTCACCGGAAAAATACCGCAAATCAGAATGAAAATCCCCAATCAGGGAGGTGCCGATACGCAAATCAGAAATATTTAGTATGCTTACCAAACCAGGTTTGCTGGTCAGCAAACCCGGGAATTGAATCGCACCGTTGATGAGGCCATTCATTTGAGATACTATGGAGTCTTCTTCGAATAATCTTCCGAGGTTTTGCAATTGGAAATTTTCATAGACCAGAGAAAACCCCTTGTCTATGGGATCCAGGCCAATTTTTTGATCTTCAAATGAAATCATCGCTGAACGGGCTGAAATCAGGTCACCCTCTATCTGAAGCAAATTATCTTGCGGTATCGACCACCTGTTGTAATCGATCAGGAGTCTGTCAGGGTCGATGCTGACCTGATAAATGGAATCCAACTGACGGATCAGGTAAGACAACTCGTACTTGAGGTTGTCGTCCTGGTCGAGGGTGTAAAATCTTGTCGTAATCAACTCTTTTTGAAGTCCGGCGTCCAACCCGAATTTTTTGAGCGATACCGAACCGGCGCTTAGTTCCCCAAACCGGAAACCGGCAGCGGCGCTGTCTGGTTGTGTGTCAAAAAATATTTCCAGATTTTTTACCTGTATATCCTTGTAATGCAAATCCCGTATATCGATTTCGGCAGTCATGATGTCCTGCGCATCGAAATACTTTGCGCTGCATTTTTCGAGCTCAAAAGATTGCAAATCTTCCAGCAGAAAACTCAGGATGGCCGGATTTTTCATTTCAAGGTCAAACTCAAATACGAAGTCTTTCTCGCTCACAATGGAATCCGGTAATTCGATATAGAGATCGATGTGATCGATCAAGGCGTCCCGAAGCTCAGAGATCCCTGTGTTGCCTTTTAAGGAGGCATCAAATACAGGAGACCGGAAGTAAAAATCTTTGGTTTCATTATCAATAAAAGCTTCTGCATTGATTTCATCGACAAAAAACCGGTCATCGGGCTTAATTAACCATAAATCACTGATTTGCAGATTCGCACTCACTTCTTCCCTCGATTTCTGTGCAGCATTAAAGCTGACCTGCGCGCTTGATGTCAAAGGTGATTCTGACAACTTAAGTGCTGACAATTCCAGCGCTTTGATGTCGATATCGATGGCCACGTTTTCTATTGAATCAGACTCGAAATATGTTCCGTTTACCAGAAAACTTAATACGGAGTCATTCAATGATGCCATATATGAATATTTTTCCTGCTCCAGGTTTACTTCAATCTGCATGTCCTGAAACAAGTGTTCGTTCCAGTGCAGCGAGAGTACCTCTGTGGAAGAGGTAAACGCTTTTGGCACAAAATCAAGCAGGGTGCCGTGGAGCTGGCTTTTCAGGGTTAACGTGCCGAAGGTTGTATCGGCCAAAAGTGCGCCGACATCCAGTTGGTCAAGCAGCAGGTTGGCAGCCAGATTGTTGTCGTTCAGATTCAGGTCCAGCGCCAGCGATCCGATGTCGGTTTCCGCGTTAAGCAGTATGAATCCGTTGCTGAGGTCGGTTTGCCCCTCTGAACTCACCCGGATAAATTTTGGTAACACCAGCTCAGCGGGAAGCACCTGAGTTGTCATTAAATTCGCCAAATCCCTGTCTGTAGTGCGAAATTCTGTAAGCACATAATCAACAGCAATGTTTTCTGAAGGCAAGCCTTTGATCTGAGCACTAAAATGCAGGAGGGTGCTGTCTCCGGCAGACAATCGCATCTCGTGAATATTTAAATCACTCAATAAGCCATCAAGCTTGAGCTTGCCAATTTTAAAATGCTTAATTTTTCCAAGTGAAGGATTTTGCGAGAAAAAACCAGTAAATGGTTCGACCTCAGAAATTTCAATTTCTGCCTGCATATCCACTTCAAGGCCAAGCTCAGAAAGCTTTACATCCATTTCGCTCAATGCCGGATAGGTGATATTAGCATCGCCTGACAGGGTAGTTTTCCCTGTTGAAAAGTCAAGGCTTTTTATGCTGAGGCGGTTGTTGTCGATCAGAAAATTTGTTGAGAGCCTCTTGATTTGGGCGCCTGAACGCTCACTCAGGCTTAGGTTAAGAATGTGTGCAGCAGCCCGGTTTTTATCGAATGCCAGATCGTCAGCCCTGAGATTGAAGTTGGTAAGGGAGAGGTGTGCAAAATCCAGGGAATCAGCATGTATTTGTTTTTCATCCAGATCTATTGAGAAATTCGATTGAAGGATTTCAGTCTGATTTACTTTAATATCCCAGCCAAAGTCGCCGAATGTAAAGTTTGAATTCAGGCTTGAATCGCCCCGTTCAGGACTTTGATCTGTTTGTTGCAGGGTGGAATCAGTAATCATCCGTATTGCTGCATGGATGCTGTCTGTAAAAAAATGATCGATATAAACCAGTTCATTTTGCAGGTCGATGATTTCGGGGGCGATCAATGCATGCTTAATAAACGCCTGAATCACCATCTTTTCATTTGAGGTTTTGTAATCAAACCGGGTATCGGCAATATCAAAACGCTTAAGCCGGATTTTGGGCAACAGGCTCACCGACTCATCGATTGTTGTTTTTTCTGCGACCGTATCCTGGGGCTGAATGATCGAGACCGTAGTGGTGGAAATAATAATTTCTTCCAGATCAAAATCCATTTTTGCCAGATCAAGGTGATTGGCACTGATTTTTAAAGATCCAAGGTTCAGGTTATAAAAAATTGATTCCGGAAAATCGGCATATTTTACTGCTATATCTTCCAGCAAAACCTGGCCGATATCGAAAGACCATGGCTTCGTTGTATCTTCAACCGTTGTTGATTTTTCATCCTCCTCATTTGAAAAAGCGCTTATCAAGGCAGAATAATTGAAAGTGCTGTCGCCGGGTGAACGAACCAGGTTCCCCGCTAACCCCGAGATCACTAAGTGATCGAGCAATATTTTTTTTCTGAGCAGAGGAAAAATAGCGATGTCAATATCAATTTTATTGCAATAGGCCAGCGTATCGCCCTGCCTGTCTTCGACAAAGATACCGCCTAAACGCACGGTTTTCGGGAAGGCGATGTGCACCGCCTTCACTTCGATCCGGCTCCGGGTCATGTTGCTCAGGGTTGCGGTGATTTTCTTCGTGACAAAGGTTTGAACTGACGGGATCAGCAATAGCAAAGAAAGCAACAATGATGTGATTACCAGGCCTGCTACAAAGCCGGCTGCGATCCGCAATGATTTTTTGAGGATATTCTTAATTGATATTTGGCTGAATGTACCCGGCATAGTGATTCAATCTCCAAAAGTACACACGAATATGGATTAAGTATATTTTTCTTATATGAATCAATGTCGTTTAGTTAAGCAATTTGATATTTAGAAACCTCCAGGGTTTTGAGATTCGTAATTCTTTTCATCATATAAATAGCTAAACCTTGGAGGTCTTGATTATAAACTAAACGACATTGTTATATGAATGTAAATTGCTTGTGTATTGAAGGAACACTTGTAGGACGGATTCAATTCATTTGAATTTTGCCATACACACTTTCAATTTGAATGTCTTTAGATCAAAACTAAAATGACTGTGTGTTGGTTGCCCGGAAGGGTAGGGATGTAGCAACAACATCCTTTAAGGTTTGGTACTAAAAACGAAAAATGATGTTTTGCCAATCTTTGATCAAGCGTTTAAACCACGCGTTCTGATGCGGAAATGTTGTCCTGTTGATATGGCAGCGGGCTGATTTTGAAACACTTTTAAGTAAATGTTTTTCATAGGACGGTGAAAACACTATATTTAGCATCATCTGAATAACCCGAATGTTATGGATAAAAAATGCCTCGAATGCGGAGCGACGGTGATCGGCAGGAGCGACAAGAAATTTTGCTCTGACCAGTGCCGCACCAGTTACTACAACCGTGAAAATGCCGATTCTACCAATTACATGCGCAATGTAAACCGGATATTGCGAAAGAACCGGAAGATACTTTCCGACCTCAATCCGCATGGGAAAGCAAAGGCCGGGAAATTAAAAATGCTGGAGCTGGGTTTCAACTTCAGCTTCTTCACCAACGTGTACCGCACCAAAACCGGTAAGATTTATTATTTCTGCTACGACCAGGGCTATTTGCCTATCGATGACAACCAATTTGCGCTTGTGCACAAGGAAGAATACGTTGCGTAGTGGTCCATGGTCACTGGATGAATCTAGACACCTAATAATATATCAACCAAACCACCTGAAGAAATCCTGCTTTTTGGATAGCATGTTTAACTTGCCGGAATAAGCCGGCAGGAAAGTTCTGTATATAAAGAAGTTGAATATCATTTGAAAGGCGATACAATTCACTACTTTTGGAGAAATTTATGCTTATTTGAAAAAAGCACTTTCCATATTGATGATAGCTGCAGTGATGTTTCCCGGATTGTCAAGGGTTGCAATCCTGATTGATTTTAAAATCAACCAGGATTTTATTGCAAAAGTATTGTGCATCAACAGGGACGAACCTTTGACGATGTGCAATGGTAAATGCTATTTATCAGAACAATTGAATAAAGTGGAAGAGCAGGAAGAAAAACAATTGCCAAACTCCAAAAACGAAAAAGTAGAAGTGCTTTACTTTCATGCTAAAAAGCCTTTTGACTTTTTGAAATATGCCGACAACTATATCAGCAAGCCCTCATCTCATAATGAATATGAATTTTACGATTCATCATTTATAACAGATATATTTCACCCTCCTAAGGTCAATTTGATTTGATGGTTTTATCTGGCTAAAGCCCGGGTAAAAGCAAAGCACTCTACCCACTGTAGAAGAGTTTCCGGGTATGCTGTGCATTTACTATTAATCCATTATTTCAAAAAATTTAATCGATAACAAATGAGTTTTAAAAGTATTTTATCGGCGGCTTGCTGCCTGATGACTACTGTGGTATTTGCCCAATCTAAGCAACAAGGCATCAGATTACTTGATTCGGAAAGCACAATGCCTATAGTTTACGCTACATTTCAATATGGTGATCAACAAGGCCTGTCAAATGAAGATGGAGATATTTCTTTCCGTTACAGGGAAGGATTAAGCATGAAGATATCACATATAAGTTATGGCACCTGGACACTAAATGACCAGGAGCTTCCGGAAGCCGCTTATCGGAAGGTTTTTTACCGGCAAAGCAATGCTACTAACCTGTATCCTGTAACTATAATTGGGCTACGATACCAGGAGGCACCACCTCAGGATGAGCTTCAAATTGGGTATCAGGACAGAATGGAACATGATGCGGCAGACATCCTGAATCAGAATCCCGCTTTTAACAGCATACGAAAAGGGGGAAACTATGGGTTTGATCCTGTGTTTAGAGGCTTTACAAGCGACCAATTGAATGTGGTGCTGAACGGGGCTCAAACTGCCACGGCTGCCTGCCCAAACCGTATGGACCCTCCCACGAGCCAGATGGCACCCAACATGATAGACCGCATTGAAATACTGAAAGGTCCACATGCGTTGCGTTATGGCGTTGGTTTGGGTGCAACCATCAATTTTGTCCCGGCAAAGCTGCGCTTCACCAGCGAACCGGGCATTTATGGGCGCTTGTCAACAGGCTATGAAAGCAATGGAAACATCGCTCGTGGCGAAGGCCAGGTGGGTTTCAATGGCGAAAAGTACGACCTTGGTTTTTTTGCATCCTGGTCGCAAGGCGATGACTACAAGGACGGCAATGGCGAAACTGTGCAGGCGGATTTCAAGCGCGGTAGTTTTGGTTCTCAAATGGGTTTCAAACTTTCTTCTAACCAACAACTTCGGGTTTCGGCGCTGTATAACCGGGCACGCGATGCGGATTTTCCGGCACTGCCAATGGATTTGCGTGAAGATGATACCTGGATGTTCAATGCCCGGCACGACATACAAATAGGTGGCGATAAACTGCAAAGCTGGAATACCACGGTATATGGGTCTTTTGTTGATCACCTGATGAATAATCTTCTGAAGCCTATGGATCCAAGAGCGCTCAACGCCGGGACGGCTGCCCAAACCTACAATTATGGGGGCAGAACCGAAGGAACCTGGCGATCCGGAAACAGCAACTTTTATGCAGGTGCAGACCTTCGTATAGAAGGGTCATCAGGAATAAGGGTGAGGGAATTTTTGATGGGCCCGAATGCCGGTAAAATTTTTGAAGACAATGCCTGGCAAGATGGCCGCATCAGCAAAACAGGATTGTTTGCCGAGTATCAGGTTGACGGGAAATCATTCAGCTATGTGCTATCCGGAAGACTGGAAATCAATCATGCAGAGATCAATGATCCAGCGGATGAGTTTACGCAAGTAAATACAGATCCAAATATCACGCAGGTAAATCCCAGCTTTAGCATGGGGATACTCAAAGACCTTGGCGGAACTATAAAAATGGGATTGTGGCTGGCAAGAGCTCAGCGCAGCGGCAACTTAACAGAGCGGTTTATTAATTACTTCCCGGTTGGTCAGGACCCTTATGAAATGCTTGGCAATCCGCAACTTTTGCCGGAGGTGAATAACCAGGCGGACCTGACATTTGAATGGAGCATCAGTAAACAGTCCGGCATTGTCGTGGATGTATTTGCCGCTTATCTTCAGGACTATATTTCATCCTTGATTGATAGCACACTCACACCAAGATTACCTGCCAGCCCGGGAGTCAGACAGTATGAAAATATTGATGCAGCATTCAAAACAGGTTTTGAAATCAATTGGACACAGGCCTTATTTGCCGGTATAGGCCACCGCCTGGGTGTGGCATATACGTATGGTCAGGACTTGCAGCGTGATGAGCCACTGCCTCAGATTGCACCACTTGATCTTCGGTATGCGCTTTACGGCAGCTATCTGAAAAACAAGTTGCGGCCGGAAATTGTATTTCGATATGTGGCTGAGCAGTCAAGGATTTCTGATGAATTTGGAGAAACGGTCAGCCCGTCCTTCGCCCTGCTGGATATCAGACTGGGTTATAAAGTTAGCCGACAATTTTCGGTTCATGCTGGCGTAAACAACCTGCTTAATGAGTATTACTACGAGCATTTGAATCGCTCGGTACGCGGGACGTCTAACCCAATATTTGCACCGGGGCGCAATGTATTTGCAAACCTTAACTTCACATTCTAAAAGAAACGAAGAAGGAACCGCCGTATTTAAATGATGATGGAGTAAAACCGTACAAAGACGAAACATATTCATAGAACCCAACCGCCCTGGTTCGTGTCCGCACGAACCAGGGCGGAGATTGAAATTAGTTCGTGAGCTGCATATTTCTTTGCGACTGGATAAATATACCATTTTTTCCATACCGGGCGGATGGACTTTGATGTTTTAGGTCGCAGGACCGCTATCGCTTAACCTACGGCCAGTTGGGTATCAAAAAAGAATTCAAATGGCAAGACCAATACAGTTTGCAAAACATAGAAATGGTTTGATATTTACCGGCAGTAAGAAGAAGTAGATAGCTTTAACCAGGAAAATGTTTGCACTTTTGTTTACCATAACAAAAAAGCACTTACAAATTTTACTTTGTAAATGCTTGATTATTAATGTGAACCTGGAGGGATTCGAACCCCCAACCTCCTGATCCGTAGTCAGGTGCACTATCCAATTATGCTACAGGTCCAACGTGTTAAAAAATGTTAAATTCCTAAACGCCCGCAAATTTAGGTAATTAAAACCCGTTATAAAAATAAATCTGCTTCATCATCTTTTAAAAAACACTATCTTTGCCCCCTAAAAAACAGGTTTCATGATTACAAGCTGCAAAAAAGTAACGACACTCATTTTTACTTTATACCTTTCTTTTTCAGGAACTTACCTGCTGGCTCAGGAAGCTACCCCAAAAAATAACCGGGCAAACCGCACGAGCAAGCTTATTCAGGAAAAAGCCGGAAGGCCTGACCTGCCCGGCGACCTAATGATAGAATTTGGTTTCAACTGGATGCAGGAGCATCCCAAAGGAATAAAATTTAAAACAGGCGGTAGCCGCACTTTCAATGCGTATTACTTGTTTGATAAAAATATTGGTGAATCAGCCTTTTCAATTCATCCCGGCTTTGGTGTAGGCACTGAAAAATATAAATTCGAAGATGACCTCACAATCGGGTATGAGCGGGATCAGACTGGGCAACAGGTCATGCGGTTTATTCCGTTGGATTCTATTTATGGCAGGCAAGCCTCTTATAGCAAATCTCAGATCAATGCAAACTATTTTGATATTCCACTCGAAATTCGTTGGCGTTCCAGGGTTTACGATCCAAAACGATCATTTAAAGTCGCACTGGGCGGGAAGTTTGGCTTATTATTCGACAGTAAAACCAAAGTGAAGTATGAATCTGAGGGCGAAACTAAAATCACAAAGCAAAAAGAGAAATTTGAAATAAACCAAATCAGATATGGCACTTATCTGAGACTAGGATATGGTGGTTTTAGCGCTTACACCTATTGGAGTTTGTCCGATACTTTCAATAAAGACAAAGGCCCGATGAATACCACTATGTATCCCATCACATTCGGCGTTTCCCTGGCGCTATTCTAATTTTTTCATCCAGCCAATCAGGGATAACTGAAGAACAGGTAGATTGAAGTGAAGCATAGTGTGAAACCGAGCAAAGCGCCGGCGTAAACCTGTGCGGGAGTGTGGGCATTCAGCTTGAGCCTGGAGTAAAATATTAAACCGCCCATCAATGTCACAACAGCCAGTATAACTCCAAAGTACTGTACCGGATGCTGCATACCCAGGACAGTTATAATCCCGATTATTCCTCCTGATGCTGCACCATGTACACTTATTTTCCAGAAAAAAGTAATCGCTGTCAGTATAAATATCAGTCCGGTAATTGTGATAAAAACAGTGACCACGAGGTTATTGACAGTAAGTTTTGAATAAAACATATAGGCCGTAATGCCATAAAAGCAGGTTATAAATAAAAAGGGGATGATTCTTTGATTCCTGTCATTCAAATGAAAATCTGAAATTAAATTGGTAAACCTGAGCGTGCTGATGCTAATAACCGGTATAATAAAAGTTACTATGAATATGATTCCCAATAACTGAAAAAGGGAATCCATTTTTAATGGTTGCATAAGTGAGGACGCAAACAAAATAATATACAAAAACAGATAGCTCGGCATGAGCAATGGATGAAAAAGAAGGGAAATAAAATACGCCGCCTGGTCTCTCACTATAATTCTTTTCGTAATCTCGCCACGGGTATATTTAATTGCTCCCGGTATTTGGCTACGGTTCTTCGTGCAATATTGTAGCCCTTATCTTTAAGCAGTTTTTCTAATTTATCATCTGAAAGTGGTCTCTTTTTTTCTTCGTTATCGATGAGTTCCTTGAGTTGTTGTTTTACTTCCCTGCTGCTCACATCATCGCCGGAGTCTGTGGCAATCCCTTCTGAGAAGAAATATTTCAACGGATAAATTCCGAATTCTGTCTGTACTGATTTGCTGTTGGCCACCCTTGAAATAGTCGAAATATCCATCTTAATGTCGTTGGCGATATCTTTAAGAATCATCGGCCTCAGTTTCGATTCATCGCCGGTGAGGAAAAAGTCATACTGGTAGTTTACGATCGACCTCATGGTGTGCAGCAATGTGTGTTGTCGTTGCTTAATGGCATCGATGAACCATTTTGCGGCATCCAGTTTTTGTTTCACAAAAGTGGCCGTTTGCCGCAGTTTTTTATCTTTCTTATTGGATTTATCGTATGTATCCATCATCTCGGAATATGACCTTGAAATTCTTAGCTCAGGGGCATTTCGCGAGTTGAGTGTCAGTTCGAGTTTTCCATTGTCATTTGAAAGCAGAAAGTCAGGTAAGAGGTATTGGGTTTTGGTCATTTCTCCGGATGAACCACCTGGCTTTGGATTCAACCTGGTTATAAGATTGATTGCCGTCTTAAGCTGTTCCTCGTCTTCAATATTAAGTTTCTTTGTGATTTTATCGTAATGCTTTTTTGTAAAGTCAGCAAAGCAATCCTCAATGATGCGAATCCCAAGATCTACTTCCGGCGAATGATCTGCCTTGCGTTCAAGCTGAAGCAGCAGGCATTCCTGAAGGTTTCTTGCGGCAATACCCGGTGGATCAAATGTCTGGATTTTCCGTAGAATTTCTTCTATTTCATCAATGTCGGTTTCGATGTTCATACTAAACGCCAGATCATTGATGATGGCCTCCAGGTCACGGCGAATGTAGCCGTCATTTTCAATGCTGCCTATGAGTTGCTCACCAATCTTTTTTTGGCGTTCATCCAATTTTAAAAATCCGAGCTGGTCGATAAGCTGTTCATTGAGCGAAAGCATGGTGGGAATGGGCATTTCTCTGTCTTCTTCATCAGGATTATTACCATCACCCTGCATTTTGTATCCGCTATAATCATCCTGAAGATAATCCTCAAAGTTAATATCGTCTTCGGTCGTATCCTGCTTATCTTCAAGATCGTCCAAAGGATCTGTAGATTCATCGGGTTGTTCCGCACCCTCTTCCAGGGCAGGATTAATCTCCAGTTCCTCTTCAATTCTGGTATCCAGTTCAACGGTTGGTATTTGTAATAATTTTATAAACTGAATCTGCTGAGGAGATAGCTTCTGACTTAAAGTTTGAACTAATCCTAATTTTTGCATTGATGGTTAAAAAATTATTGTCCTGGTCAAATTTAATACAATTCCATGATTTTTTTGTCTGATAAGCTTTGCAATATCATTAAGGACAATAAAAGTATGATAGACCGGATAGGTGTAATTCTTTTATTAAATTTGCGCACTTTAGAAAACGACCTAAAAAAGTGTAAGAATGGCAAACCGAATAAAGATAAAAGAACTCATTTCAAACCCGGTATTAAACGAGGAGATAAATGCAAAAGGCTGGGTTCGCACAAAACGAAACAGCAAGAACGTCACCTTTGTAGCCATCAATGATGGATCAACAATAAAAAATCTTCAGATTGTTTTTGACGCACAGCAGTTTCCGGAAGAAGCTTTGAGAACGGTGACAACAGGAGCCTGCGTTTCAGTACTTGGGAGCTTAGTCGAATCGCAGGGAGGTGGCCAATCCGTTGAACTGCAAGCAAGTGATCTCGAGATACTTGGGCCTGCCGACCCGGAAGCGTTTCCGCTGCAACCAAAAAAGCACTCCATGGAATTTCTCAGGGAGATCGCCCATCTCCGCCCTCGCACTAATACTTTTGGGGCCGTTTTGAGGATTCGGCATGCCATGACCTTCGCCGTGCACAAGTTTTTTAATGAAAAAGGCTTTGTAAATCTGCACACTCCAATCATCACTGGCTCTGACGCAGAAGGCGCCGGCGAAATGTTTCGGGTCACCACACTCGATCCGAAAAAGCCCCCGCTCAATGAAGATGGCTCCGTAGATTTCACAAACGATTTCTTCGGCCGCGAAACAAACCTGACTGTTTCCGGACAACTCGAAGGTGAGCTTGGCGCTCTGGCGCTGTCGGATATTTACACTTTTGGGCCGACCTTCAGGGCAGAGAATTCAAATACCACCAGGCATTTGGCTGAATTCTGGATGATTGAACCTGAAATGGCATTCTATGACCTGAATGACAACATGGATCTCGCAGAATCATTTCTGAAGTATCTGATCCGTTACGCGCTTGATCATTGCGCTGATGATCTTCAATTTCTGAATCAGCGCCTCATTGAAGAAGAAAAAACTATGAAGCAGGATGAACGCAGTGATCTGAATCTGCAGGAAAGGTTGCAATTTATCCTTGATAATGATTTCAAGCGCATTTCATACACTGAGGCAATAGATATTCTGAAGAGTTCCAATGCAAACAAGAAAAAGCGGTTTAAATATATCGTTGAAACATGGGGAGCTGATCTGCAGTCAGAACATGAGCGCTATCTGGTAGAGAAGCATTTCAAGTGCCCGGTAATCCTCTATGATTACCCAAAAGAAATTAAAGC
>CAYZWN010000090.1:0-16138 GCA_964482185.1 uncultured Roseivirgaceae bacterium | reverse complement strand
AGTTTGGAGATATCCTGAGAAGTTATAACGATAACTTCGAAAAACTGGCCGATGAGATCATATCCAATCTCGTGAAATACATTGGTGCCAACCAGGGAGCTTTGTTTATCATTGAAACTAACGACCAGGCTTCTGAAGAGGATTACATGGAGCTTGCTGCCTGCTACGCCTGGGACAAGAAAAAATTCCTGGAAAAGAAGATTTACAAAGGAGAAGGCCTTTCTGGCCAGGCCTGGATCGAAGGCGATGTCATTTATCTCACAGAAGTGCCGGAGAATTACGTTTCCATTACCTCCGGTCTTGGTGAATCAAATCCCAGAAGCATCTTGATCGTGCCACTTAAACTAAACGATGAGGTGCATGGTGTCATAGAAATGGCTTCCTTCAAGGAATATGAATCATACGAAATTGAGTTTGTTGAGCGGATTGCCGAGAGCATCGCTTCAACCATCAGCTCTGTGAAGGTAAACGAAAGAACGCAAAAACTGCTCGAAGAATCGACTATGATGACAGAACAGATGCGTGCACAGGAGGAAGAAATGAGACAAAACATGGAGGAACTCCAGGCCACGCAGGAAAAAATAGAGCGCGACCAGCTCGACAGGGATTCAAGGGAGCGCATTGTACTGAGCGATACTGCTTTTCTCGAATTAAACAAAAGTTTCGTAATCCGGTCAGCAAATGATATATGCAAGAAAATATTTGGCTATGCGCCCTCCGAACTTGAGGGCCGCATGTTCAAGGATCTGGTACAAAACAATGCCGATCTCAGCCAAATAAAAGAGCAGGCAACCCAGGACACTTACTGGAATGGTATTTTAAATATGAAAAACAGAAGTGGTAACGAAGTAGTTATACTGGCGTCTGCCGGTCAAATAATGGATTCCATCAATAGCGATTTGATGTATGTGATTTACGGAAAAGACATTACCAATATAATCTGATATGCGTTACATAGGTTTTCTGATCATACTGTCAATAATAACATTGCTGGCTGTGCAATGTAGCAGCGATAAAAAAATAGACAGCAAGGCGGTAAAAGAGGAGATCGAAAGCAGAAAAATCAAAAAGATAACAGAAGCCGAAATCCTCGAAAAGGTATTGGAAATCGGCAACAACATTGCCGGTGGTGCTATGCAAACCCTGGGCAAAAATCTTCAGGAAGCCCTGATGCAGGGAGGTGTAGAAAACGCCATTAGCTTTTGTAATATTCAGGCCATGCCTCTTGTTGATTCGTTGAGCAAAAGCTACGGCGCAACCATACGACGTGTAAGTGATAGAGTCAGAAATCCTCTGGATAAGCCAAATGATCTGGAAATGGAATTGCTGAATGCATACAAATTCCAGTTGAAAGACGCTGTACCGCTCAACGCCAACGTACAACCACTTGATGGCGAACAATATTTATTCACCAAGCCCATCCTTGTTGACAACGCCCTCTGCCTTTCCTGTCATGGAAAGCCGGAGAATGGAATGCTTCAGGCAACCGATGATTTTATTAAATCAAAATATCCTGAGGATGCAGCAACCGGCTACGAAATCGGTGATTTGCGCGGCATCTGGAGCATTGCCATTCCCAAAAAAAAGGTGATTCAGTCGCTGTGAACTACCATTAATAAGCATCCAGAATTTCCTGATACCGAAAACAATCTGTCGTATGATCATTCACCAGACCACAGGCCTGCATGTGGGCATAAATGATTGTGCTGCCTACAAACTTGAAACCCCGCTTTTTAAGATCCTTGCTCAATGCATCTGATTCCGGGGTCATGGCCGGTACATCCGACATCTTTTGCCACCCACCGACAATCGGCCTATCATTGACAAAACGCCATATATACCGGTCAAAGCTGCCAAATTCCTGCTGAACACGGAGGAATACGCGTGCATTGGTCACTGCCGCCTGAACTTTTAACCTGTTTCTGATAATTTCCGGATCGAGCAGCAAACCTTCGATTTGGGATTCGGTAAACCCTGCCACGACCTCCACCTCAAAATCTGCAAAAGCACTGCGGTAGCCTTCGCGCCGTTTCAGAATCGTGCTCCAGCTCAACCCGGCCTGAGCACCTTCAAGAATGAGAAATTCAAAATGCTTTTTGTCATCGTGGACGGGTACACCCCATTCTTCGTCATGATATCGGATATATTCTTCGAATTGCCCGGTAACCCAATCACATCTTTTACACATCAATTTTGAGTTTTAGAATGCTTCTTTTACAGATAAATAAAATGCGTACTGGCCTCCGCGACCAATTCCTCCATCGAGTCTTACATTCAGCCTTTCATGCTTCAATGCCTGAAATCTACCCCCAAGGCCCACAACATATTTTAACTCATTAAACCTGAAATCTCCCAGCCCCGGTGCCACATCTCCAAAACCGGCAAATGCGACGCCACCCAGCCGCCAGAAGAGGGTGCGGCGGTATTCGGCCTGCATCCAGAACGACTGCTTGTCGATATATAGGTTTGCATTCTCGATGCCGCGTAACCTTTTATCACCACCAACTTTTTGCAGATTGTAAAAAGGCACATTTTCTCCACTGGTCATATTGGCCGCTGCCTGCAGAGCAATGACATTTTTATCACTCTTTACTGAATAATATTTTCTGAAGTCGAGAATATAATTGGTGTAGTCAAAATCTCCACCAAATGCCTTTGCATAAAAAACAACCTCAGCCCGCGCAAATCCGCCTTTTGTGGGATAGAGTATGTTGTCCCTGGTGTCCGTCTGGAGTGTCAAACCAAAACCCACATTCGATCCTCCCTCTGTTCCAAAAACAGTATTTTCAATGAGCTGACCATCCGGATCAAAATCGTATAAACTATTGTTTTGTATGTCAAACCGAAGTCCTGAAGACCATCTGGGATTAATAAATTTCATAAACCTGCCATCGATCCGAAAGAATTCATTCGTGTACATCTCCTCGGAGTCGATCGAATTGTCATTGCCGATTCCAAAGTAAAAATCCGGGTAATTGTAATATCTCGGTTTGATATCGAGGTAATATCCTTTTTTGAAAAAAAACTCGCCATCCACTGCTATCATCATCTGATTGTTCAGTGTGTATAAAACATAGGGCGAAATTGTTGATGGCCGATGGTAGATCTCCTCTTCGCTTTTTTTATGATCAAAAACAATAAAGCTTATCAAACCAAATGAAAAGCTGGTTTCTGGTTGATACCCAAAAACCGGATAGATGGAAAAATGAACATTGGATTTTACAGAATCTTGCTGACCCGCGGATTCGCCATAAGCAAAGGCAAGAAGCATCACAAAAAGTATATAAAATATGGATGGCTTCTTTCGCAATTGATTAAATAAATTCCTGATATTTTAAAAATCCCGGGGTAAAGATAATGAGTTTTCATTGTTTGCTAATCATTATTACTAATTACTCAGGTTTGACAGCTGTTATACAATACTGATATTCAGATAGTTTTAAAAGCACAAAATACATAATACGATGATTATAAGCATTTTAAAATTTACATTTTGGAATGGATCGATTTGCGAACATAGCGTCTTCCTTGCGGTTATCGTTTTTTACCATAAAAGTCACAACCGAAGGTACATAGCGATCTTAATTATAATCACTTGAATTATTGATTGTTATTAAAATACTTTTTCTGCGAAACCTGAGTTAGTTACATATAATCAGTTAACCTTTTGAAGTGTATCTAATGAATAACTCCATACGACAAAACACAGTAGATTTGCTGACTCCTGATTATTGCGAGTCATGTAAAACTTTTGCTTATAAGGATTGAAGACAAAATGACACCAGGGGGGAAATTGTAATTTTAAGACTTCTTTAAAAACTCCATATTAGTATTACATTAAGAATAGGCAAAAAAATATTATCTTTATGCAATTAGACAAAAAATAGAGGGTAATCCCGGTAATGAAGCAAACATCACGATTTAAAACCCGTATATGGTATTAATTGCATCTAAATAAGTCGAGTTGTCCGCCAAATATTGCTGAATACCCTACATAATCTGTAATTAATTATTGTCAATTAAAATTAATAAAATTAAAAACTGTTTAACTAACCAATTATATGAACGTAATAGATAAACTTCTGATTGAGTACCCAAATGCGAAAACAGGTGAGGAAATCACAGAGAACTATTTATACCTTTTATCAAAGGAATATAAAACCAATCTTAAAAAAATGCTCTTTGCCACTTCGGTGTGTTCAGATGACGTAAACATATCGACGGATTTCAGAAGGGTGCTCAGCCGCCCCTTTACCATGGGTGGATTGGGAGGCTTGCCGTATTCGGGTTTTACAGGGATGGTAGCTTATTCGCACCACATACCAGATGGTGGGGACGGGTTTATTTTTTACGGCCCCCACATAGGTATCACTGATGAAGGTGAGTTGGGAAAAATGCAAAGAATCGGACAATCACGGCTAACAAATAGTTGTGGTGCTCTGATGCTGGCTCTGGAAAGATTTCAACAAAAAGCTACGCCTGAAGAAGTTTATGTGCCACATAATGTTGAATATGATTACCAGCAAACTCTTTTAGAGCAGATGCTCATGCCATTTAAACACGAAATAGTAACAGCTAAAAATCCAAAAAAAGCCATTACGGATACCGCCTATTTCAAAATACACAAACAGGTAAGCCGTTTGGTTAAAATGACACTTAACCACTTCGAATGTGAGAGAGTCTTTTTACTTGGTGGTGTAATTATCAACACAAGCGAAGGGATTCACGATTATGTGGATGTGCGGAACTTCCAGGTGATCGATACAAAAAGTAGTGAGGTGTACAGCCCTGTTTCCATCCTTGAAACCGAAGCATTCAAGAATTTGCAATAATATTGTTTTAAAATATGTTTTCAGGACGAAAAAAAAGCCATGCAATTACATGGCTTTTTTTAATGTTGCTGATCGCATGCTCAAACCTGAACTTCGTCCAGGTTAATAAATTCAATTCGCTCCTGATCATCAAGGGTAAGACCTACTACTGAATCTACAGAAATTTTACCCTGAAGAATTCTTTTTGACAATTCATTCAAAACCATTTTTTGAAGCACTCTCTTAAGCGGTCTTGCTCCGAATTGCGGATCAAATCCTATTTTTCCCAGGTAATCCAGCACTTTGATATCCGCCTCAAGCTTGATATGGTTTTCAGCCAATCTTTTTTTGATGATACCAAACTGGATTTCGACTATTTTCCTGATGTCTTTCTTCGAAAGCGGCTGGAACATAATGATCTCATCGACCCTGTTCAGGAATTCAGGTCTCACGCTTTTCCTCAAAAGTTCAAAGACCTGGTTTTTAGTTTGTTCAATAATTTCGTCCTGATTCAGATCGTTCAGGTTACTGAAGTTTTCCTGAATCAAATGCGAACCGATGTTGGTGGTCATGATGATGATCGAATTCTTAAAGTTGGCCACCCGCCCTTTGTTATCTGTAAGCCGGCCATCGTCAAGCACCTGGAGCAAAATATTGAAAACATCGGGATGCGCTTTTTCGATTTCGTCGAGCAGGATCACGGAGTAAGGCTTTCTGCGCACGGCCTCTGTAAGCTGGCCACCTTCATCATAGCCAACGTAGCCGGGAGGTGCGCCGATCAGGCGGCTGACCGCGTGGCGCTCCTGGTATTCCGACATATCGATGCGTACCATATTGTTTTCATCATCAAATAAAAACTCAGCCAGGCTTTTGGCGAGCTCCGTTTTACCGACTCCCGTAGTACCAAAGAATATAAATGATCCGATCGGACGTTTCGGATCCTGGAGGCCGGCACGGCTCCTTCTCACGGCATCCGAAACAGCTTCAATGGCTTCGCTCTGACCGGCAACACGAAGGCCGAGTTCGGCCTCCAGGTGCATAAGTTTTTCTTTTTCGGTTTGGAGCATTTTTGATACCGGTATGCCCGTCCATTTGGCGACGACTTCGGCAATGTCCTCGCTTTCCACTTCTTCTTTCAACAGAGAATCCCCGTGCTGCAGTTGCTTAATTTCGTCCTGCAAGACATCAAGTCGCTTTTGGCTTTCGTTGATGAGCCCGTAGCGAATCTCTGCCACCCGGCCAAAATCACCGGCTCTTTCAGCTTTTTCGGCCTCAAGTTTGAGTTTTTCAATGTTCTCCTTCTCATCATGAATATGCTGAATGATATTTTTTTCATTTTCCCAGCGTGCTTTCAGCTCATTTCTTTTATCGGATAGTTCGGCAATGGCTTTGCTAAGCACAATTTCTTTTTCCTTGTCCTTTTCACGTCTGATGGCTTCACGTTCAATTTCAAGTTGCATGATTTTGCGCTGCAGCTCATCGAGTTCTTCCGGCATGGAGTCAATTTCGATTCTAAGCTTTGCAGACGCTTCATCAATCAAATCGATGGCCTTGTCGGGTAAATACCTGTCTGAAATGTACCTGTTCGAAAGCTCAACCGCGGCGATCACAGCATCATCCTTAATTTGAACTCCATGGTGTAACTCGTATTTTTCTTTGATACCCCTTAGAATAGATATTGCATCTTCAACACTTGGTTCGTCGACCATTACACCCTGAAACCGGCGTTCAAGTGCCTTATCCTTTTCAATGTATTTTTGATATTCCTGAGGCGTGGTCGCACCAATTGCATGCAACTCTCCCCGTGACAGAGCCGGTTTTAAAAGATTGGCTGCATCCATGGCGCTTTCACCTCCCGCGCCTGCACCAATCAGGGTATGGATTTCGTCTATAAAAAGGATGATTTCGCCATTGGAGTCAGTTACTTCTTTTATCACTGCTTTCAAGCGCTCTTCAAATTCGCCTTTATATTTGGCGCCGGCGATCAGCAGTCCCATATCCAGCGAAATGATGGTCTTTGTTTTCAAATTTTCCGGTACATCTCCATCGACTATGCGTTGGGCCATGCCTTCCACTATAGCCGTTTTCCCAACACCGGGCTCGCCAAGCAGGATGGGATTGTTTTTGGTTCTCCTTGAAAGGATCTGCAATACCCGCCTGATTTCTTCATCACGCCCGATGACAGGATCAATTTTACCATCAAGAGCCATTTTGTTCAGATTGCGCGAATATCTGTCGAGTGATCTGTACTTCGATTCGGCATTCTGATCCTTGACCTTACTTCCACCTCTTAGTTCCCGGATGGCTGCAATAAGGTCTTTTTTGCTGAACCCAAGTTCCTTTAGTAAGCGGGCTGTCTTATCGCTCCCTTCAAGAATTGCTAAGATAATGTGTTCCACAGCAATGAAATCATCTCCAAATTCCTTCAAAAAATCCGTTGCCTTTTGCAGAATTCTGTTTACGTCATTTGAAAGATAAGGCTGCTGGCCTGATACCTTCGGATAGGTGGAGATGATTTGGTCCAGTCCTTCATCCAGAAGCAACCTGTTTACAGCAAGCTTTTTCAAAATAAACGAAACCACATTCTCATCCGAGAGCAGAATCGCTTTCATCAAATGTGCCGGTTCAATAATTTGCTGCTGATTTCCGGAGGCAATATCAACTGATTTTTGAATGGCCTCCTGGCTTTTTATCGTATAGTTATTAAAATTCATAGTTATAAAACTTTACACTCAATCGACATCAGCAATATTACTACCATCGGAAAATACAGATGGTTTTGCGGAAAATATGGCGCAATTTTATTCTATAAAAACACAAAATGCGCCATAATGGCGCATTATTGTGGTTTTTTGATATCTGATAATAAACCTATTTTGCCTCACCCCGCTGAATGGCCAGTAAGTAGGCCTTGTCATAATATTTTGTCAAAACTTCCCAATCAAAACTTACAGAAGCACTTTCAGACCTGTTTCTCATTTCAACCCGCTCCCTTCTGTTCATTTTTACGAATCGCAATAGTCGCTCGGCAAGCTGCTGGGCAGACTGGTGGAAGGTGTTTTTCACTTTATCGATCACATAAATACCCTTTTCTTCCGGATTCTGCATATTGTGTATGACAAAATCTCCAAAACCGGAAAGGTTGCTCGTTACTGCCGGTACCCCACGGGCAATGCTTTCGAGTGGCGTATAACCCCAAGGTTCGTAATAACTTGGAAAAATGCCCAGGTTACATCCTCTGGTGAATTGCTCATATTCCATACCCCACAATGGGTTGGTGGGAACAATGAAATCGGGATGATACACAATTTTCACTTTGTCATGTGCATTGTTTACCATATTCGCGCTGCGCAAAAACATGAGAATCGGATCGTCTGCATCATCTATGAGGTTGTGTGTAACCACAGGTGGTAAATTCTTGGATTTCCAGGATTGCAGTGTTCTGCGGAATCTCAACCGCCAGTAATCATCTACAAAATTGTTGAGTTGAGGCAGTCGGTTATCGGCTATTCCTGCTGCCGCATAGAAGAGTCGTGAGCCTACCTGCCTTTCGATCGACTGGCAGGTTTGTCTCAATTCCTCCATGACTGCCCTGCTTTGCATTACCCCCGGGTTAATTGAGTGATAGGGTTGTTTTGTAATGAAAAACATCACGACTGTCTTATTGATGTGCTCTTTCTGCATCATGTGATTGAGTCGTGCCAGCGCTTCAAGGGTAAGGCCAAAACCTTTATTTCTGAATTCAAAACGTCCTGATGTAAAAAAGTAAAGGGTATTGTCCAGATCAAATGTATAGCAGCTAAAAAAATGTGCCATGACAAATTGATGAATTTTATCCTTGTACTGTTGATGTAAATTTTGAAACTCATGCAACACATGAAAGCGCTCTATGTTGATACCGTTAGGGGTGACAATATCCGGCTCTCTGCCAAGCAGATGCTGGCACTCGGCGGCAGTAACTTCACTTACTGTAGTGAATACGTGCGATCCATGGGCTGCAGCGCGCTCTATTTTTACCTGCGATTCGATGTTGAAATTCCGGGATTCCTGTAACCAGTCGAAAAAAGGAAGGTGGTTGTAGAATTCGGGATCGTTCATAGCCAGGTAGCGACCAAGCAGGGTGGCATGGGTAGTAAATGTAATGCACACCTGCGTCAGGTTTCTTCTCAATTCCGGAATGTGCGTTGCTGCCATCCACTCATGGAAATGCGCGACAATGCTCTGGTTCTTTTGTTTTCTGCCGGCGAGAGTTTGAAGAAAGATACTGTTTAGGAAACCGAAAGCGATCACCTGGTTGATCAGATGATCATCGGGTGTTTCGATGTGGTGCTGCTCCCACAGACTGTATTTAATATCGCCAAGTCGGTTAAATACAGAAAAGGGATTTAACAGAACGATTTTTGGGCGACCGGTGACGAGCCATCTGCCATAATAGGCTTCAAAACCCATATCCTTCATTTTGTTCACAGCTTTGGCAAACGGATCGGCATTATCCTTCACCTCCTCAAATTCTGTTGCCACACTCTGGGGTACATACGGGCCTACAAGGCAATAATTATCTCCGAATTTCCCAACCATCGTGGGAACTTTGCTTCGCAGAACAGTGTAAATACCCCCGACCTGGTTACAGGCTTCCCATGCTATTTCTGTTACCAGTGTATTTTCAATAATCTTTTTCGTGAGTTTTCCCTTAATGTTGGGTTTACTTCTTTTTATCTTTAACATGGCTTTTTCATAAAAAATAAAACAATAAGTACGATGAGATGCCGTGATGCGTCTTCAATCAAATATAATGTTTCATCTCGATTAGAAAAACAATATTTTAAGTTCCTTTAAGAAATTCGAAATTGGGAAATCTTTATTAAACAGGTTGCCTGAATATGATTTTGCTATTCATCCGACCAATTGGGATAAGTGCCGGGTAAACAAAATGCTGTAAGAATAAAAAGTTGCCTCTTTCGAAATTATTGATAATTTCCGGAAACTACGTCCGGTCATCCCTGAAGCTGTAAGCTGGCGGTTTACTGTGATAGTTTGAATATTTGCGATACCGGAATTTGATTGGCTGCGGAGGTGGCTTCATTTTCAGAATAGCCGGTGCATTCCAGGGTTATCAGTGCGTCATTGGATGGTATCTGAATGGTATATGACTTCACGCCATCACCTGATTCATTGCTTTGCATCAAAGACTTATATCCGTCCACGCGGATTCTTTTTTGGTCTGAACCACTTGCCGCTATAAAAGTTGGCAAAGCTAAAATAGCATTGATCCCTGCCAATAAAGGAGAATTGCCAATAACCTGAAAGCGCACCTGCTGCCCTTCATTATAATAATTTCTATCCACGAATAGTCCGGCAAAACCAAGGTTGGTTCCAACCACATTGTCTTCGGATTCATCGTAGTTGGCACCTATCAGCCTTTCAGGGAGCAGTTTGAGAATCTCCCTGCCTACTTCCTGATCAAGCTCATGCAGGGCCTGCTCAAGTGAGAAGCGCGCGTCATCGAGATTGCCCGAACTGTAGGCGCTTTTAGCCGATGAAATTGATGACGAAAAATCCTGACCGAATGTAGCGAGGGATGAATATATTAAGAATGACAGAATTGCTATTTTTTTCATGCTAGGTAAATTGAATATGTTTTGACAGTTGGTAAAATACTATTTTTCGCCCAGTTCAGCTTTTATTGATTCGATGTCAAATACTTCCGCTGCTTGCATCAGGCTTTTTTCATTATCGTAGTTTCTGCCATTAACAACCATAATGGAAGATTGCCCGAAAGGAACACTCAGTGTGTAACCTGACCCATCATCATATTGCAGTACTGAGCGGTATCCTTTAAATGTCACCTGCTTGTAGTTCTGGTCGTTGGAGGATGTGGCATAAGCCGAACTGGTGAGCATCATATTGGCAGCGCTCAGCAAGCCAGAGTTATTTCCGAGGCTTACCTTCAACTCTTTATTCCCACCCTGGTACACCCTCTGCATGGTCAGTCCTACAAAACCGAAACTCACCGAAGTAACCTTGTCCAGATCAGGGTTTGCGCTGAGTCCATCAACATTTTTTGGCAGATTGTTCAGAATATTCTGTCCCATCTCCATTTCTATGCCCACCATAGCCTGTCTTAGTGCATGCCTGGAGGTGCCATAATTTTTTACATTAAAAGCCTGAGAGGCATCATTGATATTGGCCAGCACGTCAGGAGGCTCGGAAATCAGACCTCCACCTGTTGTATTTGCTGTTCCGGTATAACCCGAATCACCGGTGTTTCCACCGCTGTTGGTGCCACTATTTGGATTTGATTCATTTTTACCGTTTCCAAAAAGGGCATCATCGAGCGCTTCATCAGTTTTTTTGAGCGCCTTGTCCTCAGCTTGTTTTTGAATCCTTTTAAGAAGGCTTTGTGAATGGACCGGCGATGCAATTAAGAAAGTGAGACTGAACGCTAACAATAATCTGAGATACATGGTAAGGTATTTTATTGTGGTTTAATTCATTCACGAAGTTAAAACAAGCTTCAAATCAAATGCAAATTATTGACGTATTTTGATTTGTAAAAAATACAAGTTGTTCATCTCAGCAGAAAAAAGCTGTTTTAAATCACAAAAGCATTTTCTGGTTTATCCCATCCCGATGAATATTAAAGTCTTTTAAATGTTATCTGACATCGTGGTTTTTTGCGTTAGCATGGTAAAATATTTGTTTCACTTATTCATAAATTTGCACCAAACAAATTAATACCATGAAGAAATTCATAATCATACTATCCTCGTTTATTGCACTGGTTCTGCTTACTGCCGTTGTCATTCCGATTATATACAAAGATGATATTCGCGCGATGATCAGGAAATCGATCGATGAAAGCATCGATGCGCAGGTGTATTTTGATCCGGCACAATTCAGCCTGAGCTTGTTTAGAAGTTTTCCGAATCCCACAGCCTCTCTTGGAGATTTTGGCATCATCGGCAACGCGCCTTTTGCCGGAGACACACTTGTCAGTATCCGGCGATTTGATATTTCGATCGATCTTTTCAGCCTTTTCGGAGACAACCCCCGCATCAAATCCATAAATCTGACAAAGCCACGGATCAATATTATTACCCTGAAGACCGGCGAAGCAAATTATGCAATTGTCAAGGATACGGATGCAGAGGAGGTGGCAACCGATGAGGCTTCTGCCGATTTCAACATCGCGATCGACAAATGGTCGATCTCGAACGGGTATTTCCGGTATGACGACCGGACTATGGACTATCTGATGATTCTTGACGGGCTGGATCATACAGGCAGTGGTAATATATCGCTCGATATATATGATCTCAAAACCCTGACAAGTGTAAAAAATGCATACGTAAACTATGAAAAGGTGGCCTATCTGAACGGCCAGTCAATCTTTGCCGATGCCACAATAAACATCAACATGCCTGAGTTTAAATTTACCTTCCTCGACAACGAGGCCAGGATCAATGACTTTCCGTTGACATTCAGTGGGTATTTCGCGATGCCTGATGAAGACATGGAAATGGATATCTCATTCGCATCAACAAACAGCAGCATTAAGAGTCTTTACTCCCTTGTTCCGGGAGCGTACACGGAAGGTTATGAAAACATCAAAGCCGAAGGTGATATGTCATTTAGCGGTTTTGTGAAAGGAATTTACAACGAACAATCCATGCCTGCCTATCATGTGGAACTACGTGCCTCAAACGGCCTGATTTCTTATCCTGATCTCCCGGCTCCCATCAAAAATATAAATATCAATATGTTGGTGGACTGCCCCGACGGAATAATTGACAACACCAGCATCAATATCAGCCAGTTTAATATAGATCTGGGAAATAATCCTGTGAGCGGGATGTTTCTGTTGAGAAATCTTAGGGATTACAGCATGAAGGCGGATGTAAGCGCAAGGCTGAATCTTGCCGAACTCAATACTATTTTCCCTATGGAAGGACTGGATATGCGGGGCATTTTCAATATGAATGTCAAAGCCGATGGTATTTACGATTCCTTAAGGAATATTATGCCGGCCATCTCTGCTTCAGTAAGCCTGGAAAACGGATATATAAAAAGCAGTGAATTTCCAAAGGCACTGGAAAAAGTTTCCTTTACCTCATCCGCAAGCGGGCCAAGCGGCCGAATGGAAGATATGGTCGTGAAAGTCGAAAAATTCACCATGGCCATGGAGGGTGACGAGCTGACAGCCGATCTGATGCTCAGGAATCTGGTAGATTACGAATGGGATCTGAAGGTTAAAGGCAGCCTGGACCTGGAAGTAATTTCAGAGGTATATCCCATCGAAGACATGCATTACACCGGTAAGTTGTTTGCCAACATTGAAACAAAAGGCAAATACTCCGATGTGGAAGCAGAGCGTTACGATCGGTTTCCGACAAGCGGGGTGGCAGAGCTTACCAATTTCAGCTACACCAGTCCTGACTTGCCACAGGGTTTCAAAATTTCCAGATCAAAAGTTGCATTGGATCCACGGCAAATTATCATTGAGTCATTTGATGCGACATCCGGGCGCAGCGATTTCCGCGTAAGCGGTAACCTGAGCAATTACATAGATTACGTGTTTGCCGACAATGCACTATTGAAAGGCAAAATGACACTCCATTCAAATCTGCTCGATTTGAACGAGTGGATGTCAGAGGAGGAAACTCCTGCTGAGGTTGCTCCTGAAGATACTGTTGCACTGCAGGCAGTTGCAATACCCAGGAACATCGACTTCACCTTTGATGCGAACATCAATTCCATCATTTACGACAACCTGAACCTGAAACAGGCTACAGGCCTGCTCACCGTTCGGGACGGTGTACTGGACATGAGCAACCTTTCATTCGGACTGCTGGGTGGTAACATCGTCATGAACGGGCAGTATGATACGCGCGTTCCGGAAAACCCGGCTTTCAATTACAGATTAAAAATTCAGGCATTATCCATACCTGCGGCATTCACGAGCTTTAGCACGGTGCAGGCGTTTGCCCCAATGGCACAGCTCATGAGTGGTAATTTTTCTTCTGAATTCAGTATTAATGGCAAGTTGAAAGAAGACCTCTCACCGGTATTTGAAAGTTTGAATGGCCGCGGCATCATCGAGATAGCCGATGCATTTATGAAAGAATCCAAACTTGTTTCCGGGCTTTCCGGATTTATGAAATCTGATTTATCATCCGGCCAGCTTTCGCTCAAGGATGTTATAATGAGCACAAGCATACAAAACGGTCGGGCCAGTGTAGCGCCCTTCAATGTTCAGATTGGCAGTCAAAATGCAATGGTTGGCGGATCAATCGGTGTGGATGGTACGCTGGACTACAGGATAAATACCGAAGTGGATGCAGGGATGATAGGCCAGCAGGTAAACCAGTTGATGGCAGGCCTCACCGGTAACCAGGCTGCGGCCGGAAGTTCGAAAATTAAACTCAACTTTGGTGTCGGCGGCACTTACGACAAACCTCTGATCAACCTGTTGGGAACCACAAGCGCAGATGGCACCACCACTACCGTGAAGCAGGAAGCACAGCAGCAGGTGCAGCAGCAAGCAGAAGCATTAAAACAAGAAGCGGAGGCCAAGGTGCAGGCAGAGGCACAAAAAGTGATGACTGAAGCAGAGAAACAATTTCAACAACAGGCAGATACGCTTAAAAAGGAAGTCACAAAAACTTTGCAGGATGAAGCCGGAAAGGCAATCGGCGATCAGATGGATAGTACTTCAACCCAAATAAAAGAATCACTAAAGAATATTTTTAAAAAGAAAAAGACAAACTAAAGTATGTTGTGGGGCATCGACCTTGGAGGCACAAAAATAGAAGGCGTTGTTTTGAAATCTTCGTCCGATCAGGAAGCGATGGTTCGGAAGCGCATTCCGACCGAGCAAAAATATGGTTACAAGCACATTCTTGGCAGAATCAAGACATTGATCGATTTGATGTCTGATGAGGTAGGCGATTATCCAAAAAAAATCGGTATTGGCACTCCCGGAAAGCTCGACCCGAAGTCCGGACTCCTTAAAAACTCCAACACTGAATGTCTGAACGGAATGCCCTTCAAAAGGGATCTGGAGGAAATCATTAAAATACCGGCTACTATTGCCAACGACGCCAATTGTTTTGCGTTGGCAGAAGCTGCCATGGGTGCTGTTAGAAGTCATAACCTTCATCCGAAAGTTGTTTTTGGTATCATCCTGGGAACGGGCGTTGGCGGTGGACTGGTTATCGACGGTAAAGTCCTGAATGGATTACATGGCATCGGTGGGGAGTGGGGCCATAATTTTCTTGACGAATCCGGGGGTAAATGCTATTGCGGCAAGACAGGATGCGTCGAGACGGTCATCAGCGGAACCGCTACCCAAAAGTATTATCAATCCCTTACGGGTCATGCGCTTAAACTACCGGAGATTGTTAAACTGCATCGGGAAGGCAAAGATGAGCATGCCACCACAACCATCAACCGGCTCACAAATTACTTTGGTAAAGCCATATCTGTTGTCATTGACATCGTGGATCCTGATGTGGTGGTGATTGGCGGTGGCGTAGGTAATATCGACGAGCTCTACACGGATGGGGTAAACAGCGCCAGAGATTGGGTTTTTAATGATGGACTGGAAACCATTTTTCTAAAACCTGAACTGGGCGATAGCGCCGGTGTGTTTGGTGCTGCCATGCTCGTTAATGATTAATTTCTCTGTTGATCAATCAAATTCCATCGGTGTGTAAGCGCGCATATTATAGCTTTTTCCATTAAACATCATCTGCACATCTGAATCCGTTTCCAAAGCCCTGATTGATCCTTCAGCAATTTGAGCGACAAAACCGCACGGTTTTTCGAATGATAATTCAGGGGTTCCGTCTTCATTCAAATCCAACGCATCGCCAAATCCTCCCGCACTGTGCCTGCCATAATAAATTGTTCCGCTCACTTTATTGAGTATGGAATAAAATCCATGCTCAGTAATTTTAAAACTTTCCCTGACGGCATCCGCCTTTGGATCATCATTTCCTTGCGGATACACGAATACCATCAGGCGATCGTCGGGTGTCTCAAAACGTACGGGTAGCAAATCACCATATGTGCTTCGGATTGCCTCGCCGTCAATCACGGCACTTGCCTGGTTGTTGATGGCAATGAAATGCTGCCGCTCCTCAAAAGTGGTGTATCCTGTACCGGCCATTTTTTTATTTAAACTGTAGTCCAATTTGCTTCCGTCGTTAATGAGTAGCGGTACAGTCAGGCCGAATTTTGCCTTATCGGGAGATGACAAAATTGTCAAAACTCCATCCGGTGTCACAATAAATTCCTGGTGAAAATATGGCCCGCCACTTCCGGTT
>CAYZWN010000089.1:0-16189 GCA_964482185.1 uncultured Roseivirgaceae bacterium | reverse complement strand
GACTCGCGAGTCATGGGGCTACCATTGGAATACTAACGGCAATTTACCTCTACGTAAACTATCTGGTGGACATCAATCCTTTCAAGGGAAAATTTGTCTGGAAAAGAAAGAAAAGACCGGGACAAAGCTATTTGTGGGTTGTGGATCGCATTGTGATTTGTGTGGCCATTACCGGAGCGCTGATCCGTTTTGGCAATTTTATGAATGCGGAAATCATTGGTCTCCCAACCAGATCAGAATACGGCGTCTTGTTTGCACGCGATGTGGTGGACAGGCTTGAGTACATGCCACAGGTGGACAAAGTAAAAGTCTTGAAAGACCAGGATAGGGCGTCAGATGACAATGGTTATGTACCTGTAAATATTGAAATGGTATTCAATAAATCAGTAAGCAGTGAAGCGCTGGTCAGTCAGATTATAAAAACCAACGTAAAAACCATTCTGAGCACCTATGAGTACGTAAGCCAGCATATTTATGAACCGCCTGCAAATACCATCAATTATTCCATTGAACAACGGGGTAGCCAATACACCGCAAGTATCCATACTATGGGCATATCAAGGCATCCGGCGCAACTTTACGAATCAATTTCAACATTTTTAATCTTCATCGTTTTATTATGGTTGTGGTATCGGAAAAAGGAAAAAATTCCTGAAGGATTGCTTTTCGGCGTTTTCCTTGTGGTTTTGTTTAGCTTGCGATTTATCTATGAATTTATGAAAGAAAACCAGGTGGCTTTTGAAGATTCTATGAAACTGAATATGGGACAGATATTAAGTATCCCGCTCGCGATCGCCGGTATATGGTTATTATTTAACTTAAAAAGATTTCAGCCGAAAGTCGCATCAAAGGTAGATTAATGGTACTGTGCCAATCAGAGGTTTATTTCATTATCCCGCAGTACAATAATTGTGATCATTAATGCATAAAAGGTATTTATGCGTATATCATTAATTGCATTTGGCTTAATACTGATTGGTGGAGTATTCCTCCATAGATTTGCTTATGCCCAAAAGAAAAATGACTTGCCGCCTGCACACGCTGAAGACTCCGTGCAGATCGACCGGGTATTTGTCATTGGGTTTAAAAAGACCAAAGAACACATCATCCGAAGGGAGCTTAATCTCAAGGACGGACAATTCATCGGCCGCAGCGAACTTGAGCGGGAAATTGAAGCCGATAAACGAAGGCTGCTCAATACAACACTGTTTCTTTCGGTTGATGCAAACATTGTGGATTTATCTCCTGAAAAGGTCGACATCATATACCGCGTGGCAGAAAGGTGGTATTTTTTTCCTGTACCGATTTTTAACCTCGCTGACAGGAACTTTACGGAGTGGTGGGTTAACCAGAATGCTGATTTTTCCAGAGTCGACTGGGGCCTCAAACTAAGACATTTTAACTTTCGCGGCAGGCGGGAAGTATTGAATGTTACAGCCCAATTTGGCTACACCAAATTATTCCAAATCGCTTATTCTATTCCTTATATCAATAAAAACCAAAAGCTTGGTGTGGGATTTTTTGGCGATTACGCCACCAATAAAAACACGGCTTACAAAACCCTGAATCACAGGCAGCAATTTCTGGATTCCGATATGGTATTGAGAGATCGCTGGCGGGGCGGCATCACCACCAGCTATAGACCAAATTTCTATTCAATCCATAGCTTTGGTTTACGCTATTCAGGAACTACGATTGCCGATACGCTTCAATTTGAAAACCCGAACTATTTTTCAAATGGGTCAAATAGCCAGCAATTTTTTGCATTGTCATACGATTTCCGGTGGGACTTCCGCGATGTGGTAGCTTATCCGTTGAAAGGGGCCTATTACAGGCTTACGGTCGAAAAAATTGGTTTGGGTATATTTGATGATGTAGATATTTTTTTGGTAAATACCCGGTACGCCAGGTACTTTGATCTGGGCAAAAAGTTTTATTTCGGAACCAGCGTAACGGCCCAGGCATCTACTCCTGAGCAACAGCCTTATTTCAACTATCAAAGTGTGGGGACGGGCAACGATTTCATGCGCGGTTTCGAAAGGAATATCATTGAAGGGCAATATTACGTTTTTCAGAAAAATACCTTTAAAAGGGAAATCTTTTCGGTCGAAGCGGATTTCAGCAATGTGCTGAGATGGAAGCAATTCAATAAAATACCGTTTGCATCTTACTTTACAGTTAACTTTGATCATGGCTATGTACACAATTATGCGGGAAACGCAGAAAATGTACTGCTGGCAGACCGGTACATTTTTGGAGGAGGAGTCGGCATCGATATTATTACTTTTTATGACTTTGTAATGAGATGGGAGTATTCAGTCAATATTGAAGGAGATCGCGCCCTATATTTTAACTTATTCGCAGCTTTTTAGTAATATTGCAGGGCCTTTCAATCAACCCGATTTTTTTTATACTGTATTTTTAATATGAAGAGGGTTATACTATTTATTTTATGCATTGGGCTAGGCTCAGGTGCATTTGCTGACGAAGGCATGTGGCTGCCTTTGCACATTGAACGTTTGAATCATGTTGATATGAACCGTATGGGTCTGCAACTCACTGCGGACGAAATATACAGTATCAACAATTCTTCCCTGAAAGATGCCATTGTGAATCTCGGCGGTGGGTTTTGTACCGGAGAAATAATTTCTGATGCCGGTCTCATGCTCACAAACCACCACTGCGGCTACAGTTTTATTCAGAGACACAGCACTGTCGAAAATGATATTCTGACCAATGGCTTCTGGGCCATGACAAAGGAAGATGAAATTCCCAATGAAGGGCTTTTTGTGCAGTTTCTTGTGCGTATTGAGGATGTAACCAAAGATGTGCTGACAGAAGTAAAGGATAAAATGACTGAGTCAGAACGAACGTTTGCTGTGGAATCAGCCATTGAACGCATCACTAAAAACGCCAAAGGTGACACACACTACGATGCGGTTGTGAAGCCTTTTTACGAAGGCAGTGAATACTATTTATTTGTGTATGAAACCTTTCACGACGTCAGACTTGTCGGGGCGCCGCCTGAATCGATAGGTAAGTTTGGCGGGGATACCGACAACTGGATGTGGCCGCGACATACCGGTGATTTCGCATTATTCAGAGTATATGCTGCACCGGATGGTAAGCCGGCTAAATATTCCTCCGCAAATATTCCTCTGAAACCCAGGCATCACCTGCCTGTTTCTCTTGATGGGGTGCAGGAAAATGATTTCGCAATGGTTTTTGGTTATCCCGGCAGTACAAACAGATACCTCACATCGTTCGGAGTGAAACTGGCTATTGAAAAAACAAATCCGGCAAGAGTAGAAATACGTGGCAAAAAGCTTGAGATCATGAAAAAATATATGGATCAGGATCCGGCCACACGTCTTGCCTATGCCTCTAAATATGCCGGCGTCAGCAATTATTGGAAATATTTCATCGGACAAACCAATGGTCTCAAAAGGCTCAGGGTTATTGATGATAAGATCGCGATAGAGACCGCATTGACTGAATGGATCAATTCTAAAAAATCCCGAAGCAACAAATACGGAGATCCCGTTAATGAAATTGGCTCGGCGTATGGGCAGGTTGAGGAATATACACTTCCGTTTTATTACTATCTGGAAGCAGGCTTTGGAATTGAGTTCGTGCGGCAATTTTCAGGAATAGGTTCGTTGGCAAGGGCGCTCAAAGCTGAAGACAACGATGAGGAAATTGCAAGACAGGCTGCCTCAATCATGGAATCATCTCAAAAATTCTTTAAAGACTACCGACCTGAAATTGACGAGGAAGTTTTTGTGGCGATGACTGCTTTTTTTGTAAATGATTTGAATCCCGAATATGTGCCGGATGTTTTCACTGCGGCCAATCCGCCTGACGGAGAAGAAAAGGCTTTTTTTGATGACTTCAACGCATCCGGCGAATTGGATGCATCTGGTTTGGCTCAGTACATCTTCGAAAATTCCATTCTGGTGAATAAATCAAAATTGTCTGCATTCTTAAATCAACCAACAGCAGGGGTTCTTGAAAACGATCCCGGTTATAAGGCTGTGACGTCAATAGCTGATGGGTATAGAAGCATCTCCGAAAAACGTGGATCAGCGCTGAAATCACTCGAGGTTGGGCGACGCAATTTTATCGCTGCACTTCGTGAAATGCATAGAGATAAAAAGTACTACCCGGATGCAAATTCCACCATGAGATTAACTTACGGGAAAGTTATGGGCTATGAGGCTCGTGACGCTGTGCACTACTACTATCTGACCACACTGGAAGGGGTCATGGAAAAAGAAGATGCCGAAAACCCTGAATTCATCGTTCATCCCAAACTCAAAAACTTGCACGCAAACCGTGACTATGGGAAATACAGCGATGACGGTAAGCTTTATGTCGGCTTCATTACCAACAACGACATCACGGGAGGCAATTCCGGCAGCCCGGTGATCAATGGGAAGGGTCACCTCATCGGAACGGCCTTCGATGGCAACTGGGAGGCGATGAGTGGTGACATTGCCTTCGAGCCTGAACTGCAAAGGTGTATCAGTGTCGATATCAGGTATGTATTGTTTATCATTGATAAATTTGCCGGAGCAGGGCACCTTGTTGATGAGATGACCATTATTAAAAACGGCACTACGCAAACCAGAAAATAAAACCGGTTTCGGGTGGGGCACTGTGTATAAATAAACTCCCTGACCCCGATTTACCCATTGGTAGCTTTGAACAAATTGTAATAAAAAACATCACGCCCAGCGACGTGATGTTTTTTTATTCTATACCAAATAGTATAGACAAGGCGCTGATAAATAATGAAGTTCATTGAAATCCCAATAATCGGAACTTTAGTAGCTAACATTTAAAATTGGGGCCAACAGCGCAGGCAAATGCCTTCCCGGAAAGCAGAGGCGCGGGAGAAGCATCGATGAGCATATAGCCATAATCATCCCTTCTTCAAGACAAGCGTACCCATGCATCTCTGGTTGTCCACAATCACGATTTTCAAAGGCTCGAGAAATTCAAGGTTGTGCTGATTTACCATTTCATCAAGCAGGCTTGCTGTCAATAAAAACCTGACTGATCCGTCAGGAAGCAAATATTTGCCATGGCCAAGCGATTTTACTTTGGTTTCCATCCCTTGCAGGGTTGCAACTCTTGCAAACAAAATTCCTTCTTGTTTCAATACGCGCATCAGCTCATGAAACTGTTTCATAAATCCATCTTCATTCTCAGCAAAGTGCAGCACCGCACTGGAAATCACCACATCAAACTCATGGTCGCTATAAGGCAAACTATTTACATCACCTGTTGTGAAGCGGCTCAAAGGATAGTCAGGACTAATGGATTTGGCGAGGTATTGCAACATTCCGATGGCATCAGCATTTTGGTCTATGCCATAAACCTGGTAGTTTTCGCGTATGAAATAAATCAGGTTGCGCCCCTCTCCGCAGCCCGCATCGAGTATTTTTTGGCTTTTATTGAATCTTCCCCTTAGTATCTGGTCGAACAGGTAAATATCAATATTTCCAAGGAGGTGATTGAGCGCTTTAATGTCCATCCTAAGCTAATTCATTTGACTGATAAGCCTTCAATGCCTTTTCGAGTGCCTCTCTGCCCTCGTCAATCATTTTTTGGGCTTTGTAATAATCGAAGGTGCTGCATGAATCCCTGGATATTGATATTAAAAGATCTGGCGGGTGCTGCTCAAGAAGGTGTTCGGTGATACGGTCCTGCATCATGTCGATCGACTTCATCATCAGATCAAAGAATCCAAGCTTCTTTTTGTTTTCAGTGGTGAATTCACGGTCATTTTTCCCAAACCATTTTTTTGATAATTGATCAAGCTGAGCCAGCAATTTATTGTCATCCGCAATTTCAGCTTTGGTTTTTTTTGCTTTATCATAAGGTATGTTTGCGTTGACATCCACAGCTACGAGCAAATCTCCCTCTTTCCGTTCGGCGAATTTAACAGGCAGCGGGCTGAGTATTCCTCCATCGAGCAGTTCAAGCTCGCCCAGTTCGGCCGGTTTCACAACTGCCGGGATTGCTGAGCTTGCCCGCAGTGCGTTGTACAGACTGCCACGCGTAAAAACCATCTCTTTCTGGCTTGTAAGATCCGTAGCAATTGCCTTAAAAGGTATTTTTAAATCTTCAATATTGCAGTCGGGTATATGGTTTTCGATCTGCCTGAAAACCCGCTCACCGCGCATAAAACCCTGGCTTGAAAAAACAAAATCATACAATTTGAATACATCCGATCGCTCGAGGTTGCAGGCCCATTCCTTAAATTTTTGCATCCCTCCGGCAGCGTAAACACCGCCAACCACCGCTCCCATAGACGAACCCGAAATGGCGTGAATGCTGAAACCATGCGCCTCAAGCGCTTCAATCACGCCAATGTGCGCATAGCCCCTTGCCCCGCCGCTCGACAACACCAATGAAACGGTTTGTGACATATCAATAAAGTTATCATCTGTTCTGAATACCTAAAAATACAGGTTCTTTCCAGAGGCTTTCACTTTTTGCCCTTTTTTCGAAATGGCGAGCAAATGGCTTCAACCAGCTTTTTTTCTTTTTCCCAAAAAAAAGAAAACTGGCCAAGCAATGCCCCATAAAAAAGAATGAGTACCTGATACATTGGAAAAATAAGCAGCAGGTAGGTGATGGTCTTGATCCAGATGGAAGTTTCTTCCGTGAATCCAAACCAGGTGAAAAGCAATGGACGTATAAGTACGACCGACATGCCTGTGAGGCTGAATACAATCAGCACCATAATTACCTGAAAAAGGCTTTTCAGTCCCCACTTTTCCCTGAGCTTTATAAGAAATGATTTGTTTTGCTGCACTGCCAACCTGTATTTCATCCATGAAACCTGCAATAATACCATTTTAAAGTGAAAGCTGTAACTTGAATCCTGCTTATTGAAGAATAAACCCTCCATCCTTTGCATTCCTGAACTTATGCTGAATTCGGTCTATACATCTGCATTATTCCCTTATCAGCTCCTGCTTTTCATCCATGCTTATTCCGAGCAACGCCAACTCATTGAGTACCGGATCATAAATCTTCCGGTTCACCGGTATGCGTACACCCTTGAGATCAATTTTGCCTTCGAGAATCAGTCTGGTGGCAATGGCGGCAGGAAGCGCAACTGTTCTGGCGATTGAGGTGTATTTCTGATCACCAAAATTGAGTAAGCTGGCCGTAATTTTTGATTTGGTGTCATCCGCATTATTCAATTTAAAAATATGTTGCATTACCACCATATCCCGATCACCTTCCTGAAGCATCATTTTCTCCATCATCAGGTCAGACAAAAGTTCAAAAGGGGAAATTTTCTGTCTGGCAATTTTCTGCTCTGAGAAAAGCCCAAGCCACTCCAGCGCTTTGAACTGTGCGGCATCTGATGATAAATTAAAATTTTCCAGAATGTGCTTTCTGATTTCATTGCCTGGCTTAACTCCCGAAATTTCAGCTGTCAGCTCATTGTAAGTTTTGTCCTGCGCGTCATATTCTACATCTTTTGTAAGGCCGAGCACCTTTATCAGATCGAAGGTAGCGCACCAGTTTGGGTACCTGAAAGTCCCGCGGTAAAGCGTTTTTACCTCAGGGATTCCGTATAAATTTATATAAGAAATCGAGTCCCGGTTGGGATACACCTGCAATGGCCCAACACCGGGAAAGTCAATTTCCATGGGATTTTTAAATAAATCCACTGTTGGAATATACACCTGTTTTCCAGCTTTCAGGTAGCGGGCGTCGTTATTGCCGGCCATAATCACGCCTTTAGGACTCCACGAGAATTTGTAATTGAATGGATTATTGAGCGCTTCCGGCGCTGCGAGCGCTCCGCAGAGCGAATAAAACTCTTCTACCAAAGCGCCTTTTGCGTGCGCTCTGTCAACAATCTGCATGGCAGTCATATGATCATATCCCGGATCAACGCCGATTTCATTCAGAATGATGATGCCCGCATTTTTTGCTGCACTGTCCAAAGCTTTCATGGGCCCGGAAACATATGATGTGGTGACCATATCCTTTCGATGGCTGATACAAGCCTGCGCCACTTTTACATGGTGGGTATAAGGCAGAAGGCTCACTACCAGGTCATGGGCTTTTATCATTTTTGCCAGTGTATCCGCATCGTCAATGTTCCATTGAACCGCCCGACCGTTGTGATGGCCCCCTATGGCTTTTTGGGCCTTTTCTACAGTTCGCGAAGCCAGGGTAACGCTGATGCCCCGCTCCAGCAGATAATCTACAATCGGTTGCACGACCATGCCCGCGCCGAGAATTAGTACCTTGTTCTTCATGTGTAATGGTTTTTGTATTAATGGAATTCATCTGAAATTTATCTGAAAAATCTTTCTTATGGATAAAAATATCCGGATTATCCATAAAACCACAGATAATTCTCCTTGCAACAAATGTGGTTAAGATGGATTTTTCTGATAAAAAAAGAGGCTGATCAATTGACCAGCCTCCCCAAAATAAAATGTCAGTTCGCGCTACCCGGCTGCAGAGAACCTTTTAGCCACTTCAGCCCAATTCACAACATTCCAGAAAGCGGATATGTAATCAGGTCTCCTGTTTTGATAGTGCAAATAATAGGCATGCTCCCAGACATCCAGTCCGAGAATGGGTGTGCCCGGTTTTTCCGCAATATCCATAACAGGGTTGTCCTGGTTTGGTGTCGATGTCACAAAAAGCGCACCGCTTGCATCAACACAAAGCCATGCCCAGCCGGAGCCGAATCGGGTGGCTGCAGCCTTGGAAAATTGATCCTTAAAGGCATCAAATGATCCGAAAGCGCTGTCAATGGCAGCTGCGAGATCTCCCGATGGATTGCCGCCGCCATTTGGTGACATTACCGTCCAGAAAAGCGAGTGATTGAAATGACCGCCGCCATTATTTCTTACCGCGGCAGAAAGTTTGCTGACAGACGCCATGAGTTCTTCGAGCGATTTGCCCTCTTCCGGTGTACCGGCGATGGCATTGTTCAAATTCGTTACATAGGCGTTGTGGTGCTTGCCATGGTGAATTTCCATGGTTTTAGTGTCAATGTGTGTTTCCAACGCATTGGTCGCATAGGGTAATGCGGGGAGTTCAAAAGCCATAATTTATCTAATTTTAAGTGATACAAATAGTTTAATAATAATTGTTGATATCATTGTTTGTCCTGTCCTCTGAGGTTGCGAAAGAAATCTTGCAAAAGTGCCTGGCTTGGTTCTGCCAAAATCCCTTTTACTACCTTAGTTTTGCTATGTAAAAGATTTTTCTGGTGAAGAGAAAACCCTCTTTTTTCGTCGGAAGCCGCATAAACAACCTTTCCAATTTGAGCCCAATTTAATGCCCCGGCACACATATCGCAAGGTTCCAATGTCACATACATTGAGCAATCTTCCAGGTATTTACTTCCCAAAGCATCTGTAGCGGCTGTGATAGCCAAAATTTCAGCATGTGCAGTCGGGTCGTTCAATAACTCAACCTGGTTGTGCGCCCTGGCGATGATCCTTTCATTACATACAATCACCGCCCCAACCGGTATCTCTCCACTGTCGTATGCAAGTTGCGCCTGTTTGAGCGCTTCGCGCATAAAACCCTCAGCAGAGTTAACCGATAAGGCCATTAAAGTGTTTTGCTAATTTTGACCGATTCCATCATTTCTTTTGACAATGGCGCCCAATGGTCTTTAAGTCTTCCCGAACAAGAAAAGTTGAATAATACTGTCTTGCCCTGAACGATCGCGTATTGTATTCTTACGAATTTACTGATCGATCCCTGGTTGAGTGTAGTCCCTTCTTCATCAATTACATTTCCGAGGAATTCAAAAACCACAAAATTACGCCCATTGATCTCTATGATGTCTTCTGTGATAAACTGAACTTCGCTGTAGAAGCCCATGATATTGGACTTGTAAAAACTTTTCATGATTTCCAGATCATCCGGGTTCCACTGGGAATAGGCGATGTTTACTCCGAAATCAACTTCCCTTGAATAGTCGGTGTAGGCGGCAACGGGAGGCTTGGCGCTGACGTATTTTGTATTGATTTCCTGCTGGGACATGGGTATAAAATCCTGTGGGAGCAACATGGTAATGCTGTCACTGACTTTTGTTTTCACCATCCGCGCCTGCTGGAAGCTAAAAAACAACAAGCAAGTGAATAATAGAATCGGGATCTTTTTCATTTCTTCTCGAAATCAATAATCGTTTTCTCAATAATGTCACAGCACTCGCCAAGTTGAGATTCGGTCATTACCAGAGGTGGAGCAAATCGTATGATGTTGCCATGCGTGGGTTTTGCAAGCAAACCGTTTTCCTTCAATTTTATGCATATATCCCATGCGGTATGACTGTCTTCTGAGTCATCTATTACGATGGCATTGAGTAAGCCTTTCCCTCTCACCAGGTTTACAAGCGGAGATTTCGCTACGAGTTGTTGCATGCGCGCACGAAAAATTGTTCCAAGCTTATCTGAATTTTCAGCCAGTTTCTCTTCCTTGACCACTTCAAGCGCTGCCTGGGCTACTGCGCATGCCAGGGGATTGCCGCCATAAGTAGATCCGTGCTCTCCGGGCCCGATGGTGAGCATGATTTCATCCCTGGCCAGCACAGCGCTAACCGGCAGGACGCCTCCCGAAAGGGCTTTACCGAGAATGAGTATATCCGGTTTGATTCCTTCATAATCACAGGCCAGCATTTTACCTGTGCGGGCAATGCCCGTTTGAATTTCATCGGCAATGAAAAGTACATTATGCTTTCGGCACAGGTCATAAGCTTTTTTCAGATACCCGTCATCGGGCACCACCACACCGGCTTCACCCTGAATGGGTTCGATCATAAAACCCGCTACATTCGGATCCGCTACCGCTTTTTCAAATGCTTGAATATCATTGTAAGGCACAAGCTCAAAACCCGGCATGTATGGGCCAAAGCCCGTTCTGCTCAGCGGATCGGTAGATGAAGAAATGGCTGCAAGTGTGCGGCCCCAAAAATTTCCTTCCGCAAAAAGAATCTTCGCCTGGTTGGCAGGGATACCCTTTACGTCATAACCCCAGCGCCGGCACAACTTAACCGCCGTTTCTCCGCCTTCCACCCCTGTATTCATGGGCAGCACACGGTCGTATCCGAAATAATCAGTGATATATTTTTCGTATGGGCCGAGCACATCATTGTGAAAGGCCCTGGATGTGAGTGTGAGTTGGGATGCCTGTTCATTGAGCGCTTTTAATATTTTCGGGTGACAATGCCCCTGGTTTACCGCACTGTAAGCTGATAGAAAATCATAGTATCGCTTTCCTTCCACATCAAAAAGAAAAACACCCTCTCCTCTGGCCAACACGACCGGAATAGGGTGATAATTTTTTGCGCCATATTGCTCCTCCATGGCGATGGCCGCCGCACTTGATCCGATTTTTTCCATTAAAATTGTTTTATAATTCAGGTTTAATTCAGCGATTCAAAGGTATTTCAATTTCGATAAGCAGCCAAGATGTTACAAGACTTAGTGCGATTGGATGGAAAAAAATTCACGTTTACTGGTAATTTTAGGCTAATAAAAATTCGGACGCATAGCTGTCAGAGGCACGGCCTGAGACGTTCACAGGTTATGCGAAATAGTATGTACTCAGGCATATCCGATTTTAAACACCTATTCTCAATTTCTCAGCTTTCATACTAACGAATTGACCGATCTTATGTAGAGGAAAGTGAAATATTTAATGTATTTTGCACATATACATATGCATATTTTATTATTTTTGCACATATAGATGTGCAAATGGAGATTTTACTTGAACAATCCGCAGAACTGATCGCCAGGGTTTCTTTGCAATTCAAACGCTACCTTTATAACCAAATCGAATGGAATCACAGACTGATAGGAGTAAAAGGAGCACGTGGAACGGGTAAAACAACCTTGTTGCTTCAGTGGCTGCGCCAAATGCAACTGCCCTCCTATCAGGCGGCTTATTTTACATTGGATGATTTATACTTTTCGGACCACACACTGGTAGAAACAGTCAGAGAATACCATAAGCAGGGAGGACAGATACTTGTATTGGATGAAGTACACAAATACACGGGATGGGCAAGAGAGATCAAAAATATATATGATCTTTTTCCGGATGTTCAGATTATTTTTACCGGATCGTCAGTCATAGATATTTCTCGACAGGAAGCTGATCTTAGCCGAAGGGTTCAGATGTACGAACTTCACGGTCTGTCGTTTCGTGAATATCTGAACTTTACCTGTGTGGCGAATATTTCACCAGTAAGGCTCGAAAGTATCATTGATCCTGGAAACCACATCAGGCATTTTTTTGATGAAAGGTTTAGGCCGCTGCAGCATTTTCAGCAATATCTCAGAAAAGGGTATTATCCATTTTTTATTGAATCCGGATCGGAACAGGCTATTTCAAATCACAGTTATTTTCAGCGGCTTCAACAATTGATCCGTACCATTGTGGAATATGACATGGCTGAATTAAAAGGTTTTGATATACGGAATGCTAAAAAAATGCTTCAGTTACTTTATATCATTGCGCAGCAGGTTCCATTCAAACCCAACTTGTCTGCACTTGCGGAGAAAAGTAAAATTCATCGCAATTCCATGAACAATTACCTCTTCTTCCTGGAAAGTGCCAGACTGATCTGGATTTTGAATCCGGCCGGAATTAGCATCTCTACACTTCAAAAGCCCGAAAAAATATACCTCAATAATCCAAATCAAATATTTGCATTAGCTGAGGAAACTCCATCAGCGGGCACCATTAGGGAAGTCTTTTTTATCAATCAGCTGCAGGTGCTCCACAATGTTAGGTATCCGAAAAAGGGAGATTTTTTCATTGACGGGAAATATACTTTTGAGATCGGCGGAAAAAGTAAATCCGATTATCATATCGCCGATATTGAAAATAGTTGGGTTGTAAAAGATGATCTTGAATATCCTGCGGGTCATGCGTTACCGCTTTGGTATTTTGGATTGCTTTATTAGCAAAAAAACAATCATTGCGTTTCACCATGTCATTGATTCATGGCCAATCAGCAGCGCAGTAAATAAATCTTAATTTAAAAGATTTTAATGTACGCCAAGCAATGAAAGATCAGGATTCCTGCCCACCTCAAGTTTTTGAGACCCGGAAACGTGCATTTTCGTCCTTTGAAATTGCAAATGGTTTTGAAAATGATTCTTTCAGTTTTTAATTTTTACAGTTGAAAATCCCTAATTTTGGTTAGATCGCATCTCCCAATTCATAATAAGATTTGTGAGCAAGCTTTTAAAGTATTTACCTATGAACAAAATGAAAGAAAAATCAAACCTGAAAACAATAAAGCGCCGGGAGTTTATGCGAACAAGCGCGGGGCTTGCTGCCGGTGCCGCTTTTTTGGGCTTTAGAGCGCCCGGCGCATTTGGCGTTGCAAATGCAGCCGCAGCATCAATAGAATCCATCACGCTCAACAATGGCATAAAAATGCCCGTTCTTGGATTCGGCACACTATATCTCAACGGTGATACCGGCGAGCAATGTGTTGCTGATGCCATTTCGCTGGGTTACCGCCTGATTGATACGGCAACAATCTATGGCAATGAAGCATCTGTTGGCGCCGGCATTAAAAAAAGTGGCATAAAGAGAGAAGAACTTTTTATCACATCAAAAGTATGGGTGGACGATTCGGGGTACGAGAAGGCAAAGATTGCCTTTCAAACATCCCTTGATAAGCTGGGTCTGGACTATTTGGACCTGTATCTAATTCACCGGCCCCGGGGAGATGTAAAGGGCTCCTGGCAGGCGATGGAAGATCTCCATAAAGAGGGAAAAATTAAGGCCATCGGTGTCAGCAATTTCGAGGCCAATCACCTGGAGGAGATGATGACATATGCCAAAATAACTCCGGCAGTCAATCAGATCGAATCCCATGCCTTCTTCCGGCAGGATATGGCCAATCACGCCTTAAAACAATACGGAATACAAATGGAGGCCTGGTCGCCGTTGGCGCAAGGACGCAACGGACATTTCACCAATGAAACCCTGGCTGCCATCGGCAAGAAGTTCAACAAGACAAATGCTCAGGTGAGCTTGCGGTGGCATTACCAGAGCGGTGTGGTTGCCATTCCGAGAACATCCCAAAAAGCGCATATGAAAGAAAACCTGAACATTTTCGACTTTGAGCTCAGCGAGTCTGATATGAAGATGATTGATTCGCTCGATTTAAATATCACGCAATTTCCGGAGTGGGAGTAAGATCGTTGGCCTACCCAACGAAATGCGTCCGGTAATTGAATTGTATAATAATATTTTTACCATAATGTTCGTGATCTTCAAGGAGTCTTGGGGCTCACAGTAAGCGCCATTTCGGTATAATTCAATTGCGCGTCATAATTCATCTTGCAGCCAGCTTTTTTAGACATAGGTTTTGTGATGAATGATCCGGGTTAATATTTTACACCTGCATTATCACAAATATTCCAATGCGAATAAGATAATATTGTTTTGAATTTGAAACAATTATATTATATTTTTGATCTGTATTCAAAGCATTTTTATGGAGGATCTGATTTCATTCCAAAACAATTTATTATCGGGAATCAATGATCGTTGGTTTCGCTACCTCTATCCCGAACTCAATTTTCAGGGAAGATTACTGGGTTTGAAGGGTTTACGGGGAGTCGGAAAAACAACTCTGATGCTACAATATCTCCGCTATGGTAATCCTGAAAAAGAAAGAGCCCTGTATGTAACGGCGGATCATCCCTATTTTTACCGGAACACCCTGTTTGACATGGCGGGCGACTGGTACAGCTACAACGGGAACCTTATACTAATAGACGAAGTGCATAAATATCCGAACTGGTCCAGGGAATTAAAACTGATCTATGACGGGTACCCTGGAATGAAAGTTATAATCACCAGCTCTTCGGCATTGGACCTTTACCGGGGAGAATCCGATCTCAGCAGAAGGCTGATCACCCGTGATCTTTTCGGATTGTCGTTCCGGGAATACCTGCATTTTATGCATGAAATCAGGCTGGAGCCCATCAGAGTGGATGATTTACTGAAAAATCATCTTGAAATAGCTACCGATCTAACCCGTCAGATCAGACCCCTCCCCCTGTTCAAGCAATATCTGAGGGAAGGATATTTCCCTTTTGGCAGGGAATTAAATAAAGAAAATCTGATGTCAAGTCTGCTGCGCATCATCAATACTGTATTGGATAGTGACCTGGCGTACAGCAACGATTACAGCGCAAGCAACACGATCAGAATAAAAAAACTGCTTGGGGTTATTGCTTCCAGCGCCCCATTTCAACCCAATATTTTAAAAATTGCCGAAAGGCTTCAACTGGGAAGAAATACGGTCAATCAATATCTGAGGGATTTGGAGGATGCACGAATATTGAGGTTACTTAATAAACCGGCCCGTGGAATGAGTCATTTACAGAAACCTGATAAAATTTATTTTGAGAACACGGCTTTCGGTTATGCATTTCAGAATAATCCTGATCCGGGAACTTTGCGCGAGACTTTTTTTCTTAATCAGGTTCACAATGCCGGACACATCATCCACCTGCACGACAAGGCTGATTTTCTGGTAGATGAACGCTTTATTTTTGAAGTTGGCGGAAAAAACAAAAATACAGATCAGATCCGGGGCCTCGATAATTCCTGGCTGGTGGTTGATGACATAGAAACAGGGTTTAAAAACCGGATCCCGCTCTGGCTTTTTGGACTGTTGTACTGATCCAGGAACTGCGACCCGGATGCAAGTGTCCACGTGAGGCAGGATCAACCAGTCATTAACTCCGGTTTTGTATTGATTGACATCCGTTTTATTCCTATCTTTAACAGAGACCGGGTGACAAAGGCTGTTGGATTTTTCACAAAGCCATTAAGACCATGCCCGAAGACCAAAGGCATTCCTTGACGGTGCGCAAACTAGCCGCCATCATGCTTGTCCGCCGAAACATTTGTGAAGGCGGATTCACCGACATATTCATGCATATTATAAAATTCTGTTATGCCTGAAGACCGTCGACTCGCCGCCATCATGTTCACCGACATCGTCGGTTATACGGCCCTGATGGGTTCGGATGAGGACCGGGCCTTTGAGATGCTCCACAAAAACAGGGAAATTCACGCACAATTTATTGAATTATACAACGGTACGCTGATCAAAGAAATGGGCGACGGCATGCTCATAAGCTTC
>CAYZWN010000088.1:0-16207 GCA_964482185.1 uncultured Roseivirgaceae bacterium | reverse complement strand
TAGTTTTTTGAATAAAAATTCAATTTTTACGGAATGCAATTAAATTCAACCTGTCAAACAATTTTAGGTCAGATCAATGAACTTACCCTCCAATTGAGTGATGCACAATATTCAGCCCGGCTGGAACTTTTAAGCGGAAATACCATCGGAAAACATGTGCGCCACATTATAGAATTTATGGACCTGCTGGTTTGCGGATGTGAAGCCGGTATCATCAACTACGACAGGCGAAAACACGATGAGCAGCTTGAGGAAAGCACGAAGGCATCATTGTTAAAAATTGAGAAATTGAAATCCCGGGTCAATTTACTATCGCTGGATGAAGGAATTTTTTTAGAAGTGAGTTACACACAATCGGATGAGGATAAGGTCACGATCAAATCGAGCATCGGCAGGGAGCTTGCCTACAATATCGAGCATGCCATCCATCACATGGCTATCATCAGGATTGCTGTCCGGACTGCCTTTCCCCATGTCAGGCTGTCTGAGCATTTTGGCGTGGCCTATTCTACAGTGCGATACCAGAATTTAATGCGCAACTGATCATAGTTTAAAAATCAGTTTCAACAGCTTCATTTTGCCCTTATAAGGCGGGTATAAAAAAGGAATATCCAGCTTGGTGATTTTGCGCACTATCCCCTTTTTATTCGAAAATGTGAAAAAGCTATCGCGGCCGTGATATTTTCCGATACCGCTGTTTCCGATACCCCCTACGGGAATCGACGGGCTTCCAAACTGGAACAAAACACTGTTGATACAGCCGCCGCCAAATTGTACTTCAGTCAGGATTTTTTTTTGCTTTTTCCTGCTGCCTGAAAAGTAATACAAGGCCAGAGGCTTCGGTTTGTCTTGTATTTCCTTAAGTGCCGTTTCCAGTTCATCAAATTCCATGACAGGCAGTATCGGGCCAAATATTTCTTCCTGCATCACAGGATCGTTCCAGCTTATTTCATCCAGAATGGTAGGCGAGATATAATTTTCATTTTTTTCAGTAACGCCTCCCAGAATTACTTTTCCACTTTTTAATAATGCACTGAGACGCTCGAAGTTTCGCCGGTTGATTATCCTTGGAAAATCAGGACTTTCTATGGGATTTTCGCCGAAGTGCCTGATGGTATTTTTCGCCATTTTGTCGATAAGCTCCTGCTTGATATTTTTATGTGCAAACACATAATCCGGCGCAACGCAGGTTTGACCTCCATTGAGAAATTTGCCCCAAACTATTCTGCGCGCTGCCAAATCAATATCTGCATCTTCATCGACAATGCAGGGCGATTTACCGCCTAACTCCAACACACATGGCGTCAGATTTTTGGCGGCAGCTTCATACACAATGCGCCCGACTCTTTCGCTGCCGGTGAAAAAAATATGATCGAATGGCTGATTGATTAATGCTCCTGAAACTTCCGGGCCACCTTCCAAAACAGCTACATACTCTTCAGGAAATGTATCAGAAATCATTTTCTTCAGGAGGGCGGATGTATTTGATGATAACTCCGAAGGTTTCAATACAACACAATTACCGGCGGCCATCGATCCAACCAATGGCGGGATGGTCAGGTAAACCGGGTAGTTCCAGGCGCCCAGGATGAGAGAGGTGCCGTAAGGCTCGTAATGGATGTAACTTTTTGCAGGGAGGCTGGCAATTGCGGACTTCACCTTTTCGGGTCGCATCAGTTTTGGCAAATTCCGGAGAAAATATTTGATCTCTTCAAGTGAGAGCGCAATCTCGATGCCATAAGTTTCAAATTCCGATTTTCTGAAGTCCCTGTGAAGAGCTGTTATAATCTCCTGTTCGTGATTATTCATCACCCGGTAAAGCGCTTTGAGCTGCTTCAACCTGAACGAAACATCCAGGGTGGTGTGTGTGCGAAAAAATGCTTTTTGCTTATTAATAACTTCCCGGATTGGCGAAAATCCGGTTTTTACTTCTATTCCATTCATCCTGATAAAACTTAGATTTATAAAAAATGCAGATTGACCGGCATTAACTCCCAGCCAAATAAGCCATCACTTTTTTCCTTAAAAATATTCTCAGGTTCAGTTGCAGTCTTTTCCTTTTTATGGGACCCCGATTCATGCAAGTATAACAATACAGATGCATCTCTGCATGCTAAATAAAAATTTCCTGAATCTACAAAATTCAGGCGTAAAGTAGTTGTAAATCTACCACCTATGAAATATATTTCTCGTATATATTACTGTAAGTATTAACTAACTACTAAGATCAAAAGGAGGAATAATGAACAATATATTAATTGAATACATGAAAAACCGGTTGCACAAGGATAAATCCCGTGCATCTGTACCGGTTTCAAAAATGGGGCCGGTTGTCACCATTTCGAGGGAATACGGATGCCCGGCTAAGCGTCTCGCAGGAATGCTTTCTTCAGCGCTCAACCGCATAGAGCTTGAGAATTATACTAAGAACCGCTGGAAGTGGATTGGGAAGGAAATCCTGGATGAATCAGCAAAAGAACTCAACCTTGATTCAAATATGGTTAGGGATGTTGCGACTAAGGACATGAGCAGCATTGTGGATGAAATTGTATTGTCACTTTCCCATAAGTACTATCCGGGTGATTCCAAAATAAAGAAAACCATCGGGTCGGTGATTCATGATTTTGCAGTGGAAGGCCATGTGATTATTGTAGGACGTGGCGGTGTATCCATTACCCATGACATTCCGGCATCTTTGCATATTAAGTTGCAGGCCCCGATTGAGTGGCGGATCAACGACGTTAGGAAAAGGCAAATGATCTCATTGGCCGAGGCAAAGAAAAAGATTGATACCATTGATGATCAAAGAGAATTGATAAGGGAATTTTTTGAAGGAAAGAAAGTTGATGATCATATTTTTGATGTTGTTTTCAATTACATGACCATTTCCGAGGAAGACATCATTTCCACGATCATTCATATGATGGAAATGCGTGATTTGGTGTAAATGCTGATTTTAAGGACCTAAAAATTATAATTTACCACTGATTATATTACACGGCACAAGAATTTACGCATTTTCTTAGTGTTTACTTTTTCGTCTATGTGAATGCCCGACTTGTCGAAGAAATAATCTTATCGATGGATTTAGCCTCAGGTATGCCTGAAACAGGAAGATCTCTGATTATGTAAAAGCAAAGCTTTTCTTAAGCTAACAGGGTGATTTCATTACTGCGCAGGTGCCCATTACAGCTTGCTCCTATTGCCTCAATTTGCGAAATATCCACCGGGATGAGGTATTTTTACAATATCATTTTTTAAGAAAGCACGAAAACAATATTCTCATGAATAAATTTTCTAAAAATAAAATGAAACGAAAAGTCCTGGAGGCTTTTGCTGCACTTGTTTTGGTTTTTGGGGTCTTAGACGCACAGGCTCAGGAAAACAACATTTATCGCCTTCAGTCATTGTTCCTTTACAATTTCACCAAGCATGTGAAGTGGGAAAATACCGAAGGCTCGACATTTACTGTTGGCATTTTTGGTAACCAGGATGCATACAATGAGATTAGAAACAACCTTGGGGATAAAATGGTGTGGGGTAATAAGATTAATGTTATCCAAATCAACAGCTCGGCAGATATCAGCAAGTGCCATATTGCATACTTGCCTAAGTCGAATAAGAAAAAGTTAACGGATCTGATTGCTCTTTCCGATTATAAAAATACACTTATCGTCACAGAGGAAGATATGGTACAGGATGGTGCCGCGATCAGTTTTGTGTTTCAGGAGCAGAAAATGAATTTTAAAATCAGCAAGGATAAAATAGAACAGGCCGGACTCAAGGTGAGCAGTTCACTCATTTCAATCGGAATACCGGTTTAACAAACTCATTTTTTAATCTTATTCTGAAAGTCCTGCAGGTATCGGCAGGACTTTCTTTTTATAATAGCTCATTGGCCAGGTTGGCAAGTTCTGACCTTTCTCCCTTCTCCAGCGTGATATGCGCGTAGAGCGGATGACCCTTAATGCGATCGATTAAATAGGAAAGTCCGTTGCTTTGCGCATCCAGATACGGGGTGTCAATTTGATAGATATCTCCTGTGAATATAATTTTAGTGTTTTCGCCGGCCCGGCTAATGATTGTTTTAACTTCATGCGGGGTCAGGTTCTGGGCTTCATCTACAATAAAGAAAATGTTTGACAATGATCTGCCCCGGATGTAGGCTAATGGCGTGATCACAAGTTTTTCCTTATTCACCATTTCTGTAAGCCGCTTATAATCTTTATCCATCTCGTTATACTGACTTTGGATGAATTTCAGATTATCCCAAAGCGGCTCCATGTAGGGATTCAGCTTCGATTTGATGTCTCCCGGCAAATAGCCGATATCCTTGTTGCTTAACGGCACAACGGGTCTGGCAAGATAAATCTGCCTGAAATCACGCCGGAGCTCGAGCGCACTGGCAAGTGCAAGCAGGGTTTTGCCAGTACCTGCAACGCCGGTAATCGATACCAGACGCACCGCAGGATTGGTGAGCGCATGGATGGCGAAGGTCTGCTCGGCATTCCGCGGCCTGATGCCATATACTGGTTTTTTTTCAACGAGTTCAATCTGATTGGTGATCGGATTGAAGTATCCGAGTCCTGATTTGCGATCTGCCTTAAGAATAAAATAGTTGTGTGCAACCGGCTTTTTCCGTTTCAAAATGGCTTTCACATCGCAAAATTTCTGATCGTAAAGCTGATTGATGGCATTGATGTCTGAGTTGATCGCCACCGATTTGCCGGTGTACAGGCTGCTGACATTTTTGATTTTACCGGTTTCATAATCCTCAGCTATCAAGTTCAATGACTTGGCCTTAAGCCTTAGGTTAACATCTTTCGAAACGAGGATCACGAGATCGTCTTTGTGCTCTGCCTGCAGCTGAAGCGCGGCATTCAGAATTTTATGGTCTGGTTTTTTTTCATCAAATATCTTTTCTGCATCCATTTCACTATGAGATGACATCAGCACTTTGAATCGCCCTTTGCCTTTACCGTTTATCGGAATCCAGTTTTGAAGCTTCTGGCCTTTTGAGATTTTTTCGAGTATCCTGATGAATTCGCGGGCCTCGAAATTTTTTATGTCATTGCCCTTTTTGAAATTATCTAATTCTTCCAGCACGGTAATGGGTATGGCCACATCATGTTCGGCAAAGTTCATGATCGCATCATGAGAATAAATGATTACGGAGGTGTCAAGAACAAATATTTTCTTTTTAGTATTTTCTGCCATTTAGATTTTGAATTGAGTTTCTTTCATAGAATAAAAATCGATGCTTTCGCCATTGTGGATTTGGAGAATATTTGAAATTACCAAATTGACTAAAATTTGCGAAGCCCTGCTTCGCGAAATACCTGCAACCGCTACGAAATCAGATAAAGTGATATTCTCATTCGAATCCAGGAAGCGAAAAAGTGATTGCTCCGCTTCGGTCAGTTGCACGGGATAGGATTTTTTACTTTTAGACCTTCGCAAAATTTCAACCATTTCTCTGCTGGCTTTCACGCTTTTATCTTCGACCCGAACGAATGCATATCCTTTCTTTGACGGATCGGGGAGAAAGTATATGGGTTTTCTTCGGGTTTCAAATATATTGTAATGTAAAATGCTTCTTTTTCTGGTAAGAGGAATCAATTCGAATTCATATCTGATTTGTGGCTTAATGTGCTGATCAATGGCTTTCTCGATAGCGAATTGTTCTTCATCAGCACACTTTACTCCGGTTAAGCTACCGCCATCTGCCACACCTACCAGCAGCCGTCCTCCGTCAGTATTGGCAAATGCGACCATTTCTCTGGCCAACTTATCCGGGAATGCAGCTTTCTGCTTAAATTCCAATTGTTGACCTTCGCCCTTGCGCACCAGTTCTTCCAGCTCTTTGAGATTCATAACGAAAAACAAAGCTAACGATTATTATGGCATCATTTATCTTAAAAAAGATTGAATATTTCAACCCTACTATCCCAGGTCAGACAAATAATCATCGTCATCTTCGCCAGGTTCAGGAGCCTTGAACATGCTGCTGAGCAGATCTTTAAATGTAAGTCCTGTTTCGAGATGGTTTTTACTGATCATGCTGAATTCCGCCAGACCATGCAGGGCAAACTCTTTAAAGAAATACCTGTCAGCAGGCTTTAAATGTTCAATGTATTGATCAATCAACGCATTCAAACCCGGAATCTCATCAAGAACCTTCTTGTACTTTTCGTCCGGAAGGTCATTCATGATGTCAATTTCGTTTCCTTCGCCAAACCATTCGATGATTTTTTTGTACGGGTTGTTTTCCTTTTGTTTACGCACACGATCCGGATCCGGGAAATAATTAACAAATTGGTTTCTGAGCGCTTTCCCGAGGAGATCCCTCGCTACAATGCCGGCGCCTTCCTGTTCACCTTCATACACCAGTTCCACTTTTCCGGTAATCGCCGGGATCACACCATAAAAGTCGGATATTCTTATATAAGTATTTTTTTGATGATTGATCAGGGCTCTTCTTTCTGCCGCACTCTTTAAGATTTCGAATGAGGAAATGGTCAGTCTGGCCGAAACCCCGCTTTTCTCATCTATAAATTCGCTTTTGCGCGCCTGAATGGCAATTTCTTCAATCAGGTCGCGTATCTGGTCGTTGACCACAACCAGTTCCTCCTGTGTTGCTTTTTTCCTTGCTTCCTGTTCAGTGATCTTCCTGCCTATGTCGATCGATTTTGGATAGTGCGTAATGATCTGGCTGTCTATCCGGTCTTTCAGGGGTGTCACGATGCTGCCCCGGTTGGTGTAATCTTCCGGGTTGGCGGTAAAGACAAACTGAATGTCGAGGAGCAGTCTGAGTTTAAAACCCCTGATCTGAATATCGCCCTCCTGGAGAATGTTGAACAGTGCAACCTGTATGCGCGGCTGGAGGTCTGGCAATTCGTTGATTACGAAAATCCCACGATGTGACCTTGGCACGAGGCCATAGTGTATCACCCGCTCATCGGCATAGTTCAGTTTCAGCGAGGCAGCTTTAATCGGATCCACGTCACCTATCAGGTCCGCAACGGATACGTCCGGGGTAGCCAGTTTTTCTGTATAGCGCTCCTCTTTTGCCAGCCAGGTTATGGGCGTGTCATCTCCGTGTTGAAAAATCATCGTTTTCCCATAGTTTGAAATGGGGCTGAGTGGGTCGTCGTTGAGCTCGGAGCCGTCAATAACAGGGATATAATCATCAAGCAGATTTACCATCATCCGGGCGATTCTGGTCTTTGCCTGGCCGCGCAGGCCGAGCAGATTGATGTTGTGCATGGAAAGGATTGCTCTTTCTATATCCGGAATCACCGTATCTTCATATCCCCATATCCCTGAAAAGGGATTTTCTTTATTCCTGATTTTCGAAATCAGGTTTATACGAAGTTCTTCTTTTATGGATTTTGGGCGGTATCCTGCCCGTTTCAATTCTCCCAGGGTTTTGATGCCGGGATAAGCAATATTTTTTGGTTTATCCATTGATTTGTTGTGTTATAAATATTTTTTTCGGTTTCGGCGGTAGTCCTCGAAAATGAGGTTTCCGAGGCCCTGGAGGCTGCTGTAATAGGCATTGCCATTGTTCACTTTTGTAAATTCCCTGATGAAATCTCTCAAATAAGGATCCGAAGCAATCATGAATGTGGTGACCGGTATATTAATTTTCCTGCATTGTGCGGCGAGGGTAAGTGTTTTGTTCAATATTTTTCGGTCGAGCCCAAAGCTGTTTTTATAGTATTTGATTCCAACTTTCATGCAGGTTGGCTTGCCATCGGTGATCATGAAAATTTGCTTGTTGGCGTTTTTCCTCCTTCTCAATATGTCCATGGCCAATTCAATGCCCGCGATCGTGTTGGTATGGAATGGCCCGACCTCAAGATAGGGCAGGTCTTTAATCTCTATTTGCCATGCGTCATTTCCGAAAACGATCACATCGAGTGTATCACTGGGGTATCTGGTAGTTATTAACTCAGAAAGTGCCATTGCGACTTTTTTGGCAGGTGTTATCCGGTCCTCACCATATAAAATCATTGAATGACTGATATCGATCATCAAAACGGTAGAGGTCTGGGCTTTATGCTCTTTCTCTTCAATTTCCAAATCGCTTTCCATCAGATGAAAGTCATCCAGTCCGTGATTGATCTGAGCATTTCTGATGGATTCTGTTATGGATATCTGATCCAGATTATCACCGTACTGATAGGCTCTTTTTTCAGCACTATTTTCGTCTCCCTGACCTTGCCTGGTGGTGGTATGGTTTCCCTTCCTGGTCTTTTTTAGCTTGCCAAAAATTTCTTCCAGTGCACTTTTTCGGATGTCCTGTTCTATTTTGGCGGTTGGGGCCAGTGTACCATTTGCAGGATCTTCCTTAATGTAACCTCTGTCTTTTAACTCCTGAATAAAATCTCCTATTCCATAGCCTTCGCCGGTAAGGCCATATTGCTTATCGATGTTTGTGAGCCAGCTTAGCGCCTCAGATACATTGCCGGCTGTCATGAGCAGAAGCTGCTGGAAAATATTATTTAATTGTTCAAAACCGCCTTTACTGGCTTCTTTCGGAGGTATGTACTTTGAGAATCTGTACCCTTTCATAATTAATTCAAGGCAATTAAGCGCTGAAAAACAGGATATGTAAGTCTTCAGGATTAAGTTTGCAACAATAAAACCTTTATTATGGGGTTAAATGTTTTACTTACTAAACTTTTTTTTGTTACCAATGTAATTTTTGATTTGGTAAAGGGTGGTTTGGAAGGTTACATGAATTTACTTTTACACATAAATATTTGCATTTAAATACGATGATTATGAAATATTTGATTTTGACAGTAGCAGTTGTTTTGGTTTTGTTTGCCGCATCATGCACGCAGAGAACATGCCCGACTTACACGAAAGGTGCTACTGAGTTGCCACAGGAAGAAGGTGAAGAAACCAAAACTGAAGTGGCGAATATTTAGAGAATGACTTCAGATCAAAACATGCGTGTTTTGATATAAAATATTAAAAGCAGTGTATTTGTAGATTTGTTGTTGTGTTGGATATAAGCCTTTTCATAAGGCTTTTATCTTTTAAGGACAAAAAAAAGGCATGCGAACCACATGCCTTTTTTTACTTTGTTTTTTTATCCGTTCATGGAAACCAAAAATTCCTCGTTATTTCTGGTACCCTTCATTCTGCTAAGCAGAAATTCCATTGCCTCTACAGAATTCATATCCGACATAAACTTCCTTAAAATCCATATCCGTTGCATAAATTCCTGGTCGAGCAGCAACTCTTCGCGTCGCGTGCCGGATGCAGGCACGTCAATGGATGGGTAAATACGCTTATTCGATAGTTTTCTATCGAGCTGCAATTCCATATTACCTGTGCCTTTGAATTCTTCGAATATTACTTCGTCCATTTTCGAACCTGTATCGATCAGTGCCGTAGCGATGATGGTCAGTGAACCACCGTGTTCTACGTTCCTTGCTGCGCCGAAGAATCTTTTTGGTTTGTGCAGTGCATTGGCATCCACACCACCTGAAAGTATTTTGCCAGAAGAAGGCACCACGGTATTGTGCGCCCTTGCAAGCCTGGTGATGGAGTCGAGCAAAATCACCACATCATGACCGCACTCAACCATTCTTTTGGCCTTTTCGAGTACAAGTCCCGATACTTTTACATGCCTTTCTGCCTGCTCATCGAATGTGGATGAAATAACCTCCGCTTTAACGCTTCTGGCCATATCGGTTACTTCTTCAGGTCTTTCATCGATCAAAAGAATCATAAGATATACCTCAGGATGATTTTCTGCGATGGCATTGGCGATATTCTGCAATAACACCGTTTTACCCGTCTTTGGCTGTGCAACGATCATTCCCCTTTGACCTTTGCCGATTGGAGCAAACATATCGAGAATTCGGGTAGAGTAATTTGTCGGTGAACTTGATAAATTCAGTTTTTCATCAGGGAACAGGGGAGTGAGGTACTCGAAAGGCACCCTGTCGCGAATCTCTTCAGTTGTTTTGCCGTTGACGCTTACCACGCGCAGCAATGCGAAATACTTTTCGCCTTCTTTTGGCGGTCTGATTTGCCCGTTTATGGTATCTCCTGTTTTGAGGCCAAACAGTTTAATCTGAGAAGGCGACACATATATATCATCCGGACTGGCGAGGTAGTTATAATCAGAAGACCTTAAAAACCCATATCCATCCTGCATGATTTCCAGGACACCTTCATTTTCAATAGCACCATCAAACTCCTTTATATAGACTTTTTGCTGCTTTTTATGTTCTTTTTGAATTTCCGGCTGAACCACTTTTACGGGTTCCGTGGGTTTTGGTGGTTTTGGACTTTCGCTTTCAAAAGCAATAACCGAAGGATTGAAATCAAGAGATAAAGATTCAAGCAGATCTTCAGTGCTCATTTCACTTGAAGGCCTGACATCAGGTATTTCTTTCTCTGCCTTCTCCTCTGCCTTCTCCTCTTTTTTCTCTTCAGTTTTCTTCACATTCTCCCGCTTGATGTGAAGTTTTTTCTTTTTGAAATCTTTTTGTTGTTTTTCGGGTTCCACTCGCTTTTCGCGTGTATCCTCCTGAATGTCGTCGTCGGGCTTTGAAGCCTGGTAATCGAGAATTTTATAGATTAATTCTTTTTTAGGCAGCTTTTTGTAGTTATCAAGTCCTAACTCCTCGGCAATCTCTTTCAGCTCGGAAAGCAACCGCACATTTAAATCCTGAATTGTGTACATTGAATCTTATAATAAGTAATTGGAAGGAATACTCCTCTGTTTTTGGATTAAAACTCTGAATAGTAAATTTGATTTATCTAAAAGAAAAAGAAATTCTTTTGGGATTATTCTAAAAGAAAAAATCTTTTGAAGTAATGTGGTGCAATATTAGATTACTCTTTTTTCATAATCAAGTGTTTGTAAAAAAAATCGATTCTTCCGGCCTCTTTATCGATGAAACGCGTGTGCTGCATGACTAAATCATCTACATTTGCCGAAAAATTCACAATATGTTACGAATTGCCGATATCAGGGATAATACGGAAAGGATCATAAAAGGTCTTGAAAAAAAACACGTACAAAACGCTCGCGAACAAGTTGCTCAACTTCTGGTGTTAGACGACAACAGGAAGAAAACCCAGACGGATCTCGATGCCACGCTGAATGAATCAAAAAGTATATCAAAGGAAATAGGCGCTTTGATGAAAGCAGGAGACAGCGCCGGGGCTGAACGGGCAAAAGAAAACACTGCCGTACTGAAGGGAAAGTCAAAAATACTACAGGATGAGTTGAAAGGTATTGAAGAACAGCTAACCCAGGTGCTCTATAACTTACCCAATACTGCTCATGAGTCAGTGCCTGCCGGACGCAATGCCGGGGACAATGCAGTAATTTTGCAAAAGGGCGCAATCCCGGAATTATATGCCGGAGCTAAGCCCCACTGGGAACTGATCGAGATTTACGATATCATCGACTTTAACCTGGGCAATAAGATATCCGGCGCCGGTTTTCCGGTTTACAAAGGAAAAGGCGCAAAACTGCAGCGGGCCCTCATTACTTTCTTTCTTGATCAGGCGGAGCAGGCCGGCTTTGTTGAAATTCAGCCTCCCGTTGTTGTGAATTCAGATTCCGGGTACGGAACCGGACAGCTACCTGATAAGGAAGGCCAGATGTATGGCATTGTGGACAGCGATTTATTTCTGATACCTACGGCCGAAGTTCCTATTACGAATCTTTACCGTGATGTAATCCTGAAAGAGAGCCAATTGCCGGTTAAGAATGCCGGATACACACCATGCTTCAGGCGCGAGGCCGGTTCATGGGGGGCACACGTGAGGGGATTGAACAGGCTTCATCAGTTTGATAAGGTTGAAATCGTTCAGATAACCAGGCCTGATAAATCATATCAGGCGCTGGAGGAAATGTGTGCACATGTCGAAAGCCTGCTTGAACAACTGGAATTGCCCTTCAGAAAGGTCCTGCTCTGCGGTGGTGATATGGGCTTTACTTCTGCAAAGACTTACGACATGGAAGTATATTCCGCTGCCCAGGAAAAATGGCTGGAGGTCAGTTCTGTCAGCAATTTTGAAACCTACCAGTCGAGCAGGCTAAAATTGCGCTGGAAAGAAGATGATAAAAAAACCACGCTTCTGCACACACTCAATGGCAGTGCGCTGGCCTTACCGAGAATTGTGGCCGCAATATTGGAAAACAACCAAACAGCGGAAGGAATTAAAGTGCCCTCAGTACTGAGAAAATATACAGGTTTCGATCTGATCAACTGAGATATCGGGTATCCGGGAGTCATTCAACGCTCTCCAGCAATGTCATGAAAGATACATGTTTGTGCCTGAATGCCTCGTTGTGCCTGGCGACAATGGTTGTGGCATATTTTTCAAGGTAGATCTCCGCTTTTCCCAGTGTGTCTGTGAAGAATTGTACCGAATAAGTGTATCCCGGGTTCTCAGTTTCGTTCAGGAGTCTGAAGAGTTTCACATCAAAAAACAGATCTGTTGCCAGCACGTAATCAAAATATTCGGTTTTCATCCAGGTGAGCCATTTATCCTGAATTTCGGGTTCAATGTTGAATGTTATGTTGTAAAGAATCATAGTCTTTGGAAGATGATATGATGCTAAGTTAGTGGCTCAAAACAAAAAAGCCTTGAAATGCAATTGTTTTCAAGGCTCAAAGATTATTTATTTCGGAGATTAACCCGGAGTGTTCATAACAAAAAGCCAAGGTGATGCGGCTGGTTTTACGATTGATTGTTATTGACTCAAGTTTAGGAGATAAATACAAATATAACTCCCTGTATTTTAATTGATTAAAACCTTGCGTGCTTTATGTTTACCTTTGTGACCCTTGCGGTAAAAAAATAAAACCGCAATGAGGGTAAAGAAGACGTTACGCTTGCAAATTGATTTATAGCAAAATGGAATTTTTAACTGGCTTGAAATCAGCGCATTGTACATATTGTGCCATGAGAAATACATGAATATCAATATTATACAATAGTTGCGAAACTTGAGTTATTGAACTTTGCGGTTCAATCTTTTCTCACTGTGCTTCCGCCGGATTTTTCAATATCAACCTTTGCATTGCCTTTATACACCACCTTGCTTGCGCCAAACGTCCTTACGCTGAGCTGCTCTTTGGCAAACACATTGGCAGTTGATGCGCTATGTGCTTCTATATTCACATTTTTGACCTCGAAATCAAAACTATTAAATGTGCTGGCGCCCGTTACTTTGGCTTCCAATTGCTCGCCATTGCCGTGAACGGTCAACTTGGAGGCCCCTTCTGCAATCGCTGTGAGCGACTGTACCTCAGCTTCGATCTCTACCATGGCTGCACCGGTGAGATGGATGTTTAAATCGTCCTGAATGAATCCCATGACATAAGCCCTGGAAGCGCTTCCAAACACAAAGTCATTGATTTCGGGTGCCGTGATAAAAATCTTTAAATCATCAATCGTTTTTCCAGCACTAAAGCCCGGTCGCTTGTAATCAATCGAAAGTAGTTTTCCTGTTTTATCGAGCACCACACGGTTCACTACCTCCACCTTTCCATTTACAATGATGCTGTAGCGATCCCCTCTCTTAATCCTGACTGTTACAGGACTGTTGATTTTAACCTCTGAGAAATCTTTGATTTCATATTCTCTGCGAAAGCCTTTAATTTCCCAATTTGAGTCATCATCGCTAAAGGATGAATTTTCCGGTTCCGGCGGGCAGGTTACACATAGAAGGCCTTCATCGTCAAATTGCCAGACATTGTCTCCCAACTGGCTGTTGCTAAAGCCCTCCCGATACATGTAGCTGCCCATCAAATGGCGCAGGCCATCATCCATCATGAACTTTTGGCCGATTGGAATATATACCGTGATATCCACTTGTTGCTTCCTGAACCGACCATCAACGCCAAATGAAAGATTAGAGTCGAACTTTAGTACAGAATCCTTTACTTCCAGGCCGTATTCTATTTTTTTAGCATTTTCCACTGCTTCGAGTCTGGTTTTGCCGGTGGCAGCAAACACTTTTTCGATTTTAATAGCAGAATCTTCATGACTTTTGATTTGCATGGAAATAAAGTCAAACTCATCATCACCGATGTCGTTGTACTGAAGCACTGCAGTTTTTCCCCATAGATCATATTTCCCGATGGTTGTATCTTTTCCCTGCTCTTTATAATTGTTGATGTATTTTGGAATGTAAACACTGAGTACTGCTATGCTCAGCAACCAAATCGCCAAAATTGACCAGCCTGCATGGTCATTCAAAACCTTTTTCTTCAGAATGACCATAAATCCAAGTATTGCGATGAAGAAAAACGGGATAATGAACGCCACACCCAATGCTACGGCCGGAATTGTGCTCAGGTCATTTTTTATGATTTCTAAAGGTATGGGATACATGATCGCCATATCGCCACCTGCAAATAATCCAATCAATACACCGATAAGAATTATTGCTGCCAATACACCGCTTATACCGATGATGCTTAATACCACTCCAAAAACAACCCGAATGGCCTCCACCAAAAATGACATGAACGGACCAAGCGCTCTGGACAGAAATTCGAACAATGCGGCAATCAGTCTGAATGGAAATAAGAGTATCTTAACGAGCATGTTTTCCTCACTGTCCTGCACATTCAGGCTTTTTTTGATATTTGATTCGATGTTGCTCAGGGTCACAGGTTGTCCCTGCATTGCCATCTTATCAGTCAGGGTTTTGGCCTCCGGCAAAATAATCCAGAGAATGAGATAGAGAATCAGACCGGTACCCGCAATGAAGATGCCGGCAAAGAAAAGCAACCTGATAATCACAACATCCACACCGAAATAAGCCGCGATACCACTGGCAACCCCTCCAAGTACTTTGCCATCCGGATCGCGGTACATTTTTTTGATTTTCTTCTCCTCTTTCAGTTCATCTGAACCGGGGATCACGATCCACATCACGATGTATGCGATGAAAAGAAAACCTGCAATGGATGGCAAAAATGATATACCGAAAAAAAGCAGGACATAGAGCAGCCTGATCCATAAGGGATCGATAGTAAAGTAATAGGCTATGCCTGACAATACTCCTCCGAGTAATTTTCTGTTGCTGTCGCGATATAATCTTTTGGCAAACAGGGGCTCTCCCTCGTCAGCAGTTTCTTTTTCTGGCTCCTTTACTTCCGGAACGATATAGCCGGAATCTTCCTCCGCTGCCTGGAAATCCTTGATGCTGCCCATCGTGGCAATCAGTTCCTCAACATCCTCTATTCCGACAACCTGCTTTCCGTCTTCCTTCAGTTTAGAGAGAAAAAGCTCTGCTATCCTGGTTTCAATGTCAGCAATGATTTCGTGGCTGTCTTCGAATGTCGAGAAATACCGGTTTATCGATTCCAGGTATTCTTTTAGCTGATCATAGCCATCTTCTTCAATATGAAAGATGATTCCGCTTATATTTATACTGATATTCTTTTTCATGATTGCACTATTTTGAAGTATCGCTATTACCGGCGGTTTTTGCTTTGATTATTTCGTTTGTTGATTCCAGAAGTTCTTTCCATGTTTTATCAAGCTGGATTAGAAAAGCCTCACCTTCTTCAGTGAGTTTGTAATATTTTCGAGGTGGACCCGATGTCGATTCCACCCACTTGTAGTCTAAAAGACCTGCTTTGCGCAATCGCGTGAGCAATGGGTAAAGCGTGCCCTCCACTACAATTATTTTTGCAGATGTCAATTCTTCCAGCATATCGGATGCATAGACCTCCCCTCTCGAAATAATGTGTAAAATACAAAATTCGAGAATCCCTTTTCTCATTTGAACCTGCGTATTTTCTACTTTCATTACCATGACTTCCGTTCGTTTTCTAATCGATTATACGAAATAGTACCTTGTATGGCCAAGTACTAAGTAAAGAAAATTAGCTTGCATTAAATATTCTTTGTATAATTATAATAATTCTTAGTATTATTTAATATAAATCGAATTTTGTGTCCTCTTGACAGATGCATCCCATCAACGAAAGGTTACACAATAGGTGGGTATTGAATGAAATATTTAGTGATGTTGTTATCTTTGCCGATCATATCACGGTACATTTTGATTTGAAGGTTTTGAGGAGAGCGCTTATCGCAATAGCTTGTTTCATTTCTGTAGCTTCCTACGGACAGCTTACTACTCCAAAATACAGCAATGAATTTTTGTCGATAGGCGTGGGTGCAAGAGCTTTAGGCATGT
>CAYZWN010000087.1:0-16261 GCA_964482185.1 uncultured Roseivirgaceae bacterium | reverse complement strand
ATCCGAAACAGCAGGCAAATATGTTGCAGTCCTACGCACTCATGTATGAACAAAGCGGATGGATGCCCCAGTTCCCGCTTACATTCGGTGACAATCCGGCCATGAATGGCTTTCATTCTACCATTGTATTTCTGGATGCCTGGCGCAAAGGTATCCGTGAGTTCGACCATCAACTTGCCTATGAAGGTATGCACAAAAATGCCACATCCGCCACCATGCTTCCATGGCGCAACGGCCCTGCGTGCAGCCTGGATTCATTTTATTGGGAACACGGCTTTTATCCGGCTCTGCACCCCGGCGAGGAGGAAACGGTTCCTGAAGTACATGGATTTGAAAAACGTCAGTCAGTCGCAATCACGCTCGGTCACAGCTATGACGACTGGGCGCTGGCACAGATGGCAAAAGAACTTGGTATTGATAGCGATTACGAATTATTTATACCCAGATCGCAAAACTACCGTAACCTTTACAAGGCTGAGGAGGCGCTGTTCATGCCAAAAGATGCATCGGGCAACTGGATTGATATCGACCCGAAGTTTGACGGCGGACCGGGTGGCCGGGACTATTACGATGAAAACAATGGCTATACGTATGCCTGGCAAGTGCAACACGATATCCCGGGACTGATAGGTCTGATGGGCGGAAAAGCCGCATTTGAAACTAACCTCGACCAGCTGTTCAGGGAGCCTCTTGGCAGGTCGAAGTATCAGTTTTGGGCGAAATTTCCTGATGCAACCGGTCTGGTAGGGCAATTTTCAATGGGCAATGAGCCGAGTTTTCACATACCGTATCTATATAATTTCACCGATGCTCCATGGAAAACCCAGCGTCGCATCCGCTTTCTGCTCGACACCTGGTACAAAGACAATATTTTTGGCATTCCCGGCGATGAGGATGGCGGCGGCATGACGGCGTTTGTTGTATTTTCGATGATGGGCTTTTACCCGCATACACCAGGGATTCCGTGGTACACAATCGGCAGCCCGGTATTCGAAGAAATCAGTATCCGGCTTGAAAACGAAAAGACTTTCAGCATAATTGCTCAAGGTGCCTCTGCTGAGAATAAGTATATTCAATCTGCATCGCTTAATGGAAAAAGCCTTACCATCCCATGGTTTTCGCATGAGGATCTGATTCAGGGGGCAACGTTTAAACTGACTATGGGGCCCAAACCGAATAAGAGTTTATGGCAAAATTCGGATGCAACCTTTTTGTTTAAATAAATCGAAAAAATAATAATCTGAAAAGGAAACAACCATCCTAAAACAAAGAACCCCTCAAATAAGGGGCTCTTTCAGAAAAAACTATTAGTAAATTAAATGAAATGCATTAAATGGTTGGTAACTGAAACATTTTGATTGTTTTTAATTCCTTGTTGTCCCGGATGTACATGCCACCGCATCTGGAAAGTGAATTGAGCCCGTCGATAGTTTGAAGCTTATCGTTTTTTTCAATATTCACAAATCCTGCCTCAATCAGGGAGTTGAAGCCATAGATGGTTTTCAGAGCTGGATTATTTCGGATTACCAACCCTCCCTTTACGCTTGTAAGCAGGCCCAAAGGCGACAGATCAGTGATATCAGGCCCTGAGATAATCAGGTTGCCATCGATATACTGGCATCCGGCACTATTTACTTCTGCCTGAGAGGAAAGTGTGAGATTGCCAGGACATTGCTGTATGGCCGTTACATCGAATATCAATGAACCGTTCCAACCCATCATGCCTTCAAACTCCACTTCCTGTCCGCTTTTTGTGAAGTACTTTGCGGTTGACTTATTGGCTTTAATGGGTATTTCATCACCAATGAAGATGCAACTGACAAAAAGGTTCCGGTCTTCTCCAATTGAGTACCTGTCATTGTCATATACAATCCTGATTTCCTCAATCTCATTGCTTGCAAAAGGAACATTGAAGAAATACTCCGTACAATTCGCAGTCGTGAACCTGCGCCCTACCTCATGGTCATTTACAATAACCCTGAAATGTGCATAGACACCTCCGGCTTTAGTGCCCTTGGCCTTAATCTTAAGAATGGTTTCCCCCGCTAAAACATTGAGAGGCAAAAGCATTATTAACATTATGCCAAGCATTGTTAGTCGATTTTGGCATGTGTTTTTCATCGTTTTAAATGGTTAGAAGATTAAAATTCAAATCCCATAAATATCATTTTGGTCTGACTGACACCTAGATAACTTTATGAAACCCTTAATATTAAAAGCGTATTTAGCTAAATATAGTTTCAATTAATAACACTTTCAAAAAATAATTTATTGAAACAACATTAAGTGAATATTTCACAATAAATGCTCATAGAATTCATATATGGTTTTTTTTGTGAAAATGGCCCTAATATTATATCTAAATATTAGATTTATATGTAACGCTATTTATCCGGAGCTGATCCCGGGTTTGCAAAGGCACAACATATATGAATCAGCAAGGAAATACAGGAATTGATTTTAAAAGGACTTTCCCTGAGAGAAAAAATATCGGATACATTTAACCCTCAAAATTCATCTCAATTTTGAGGGTTAAATGAAAGAATGGTCAAAAAGGCCGGATTCACTTGATTTAATCAATGCACTTGACGTTGGAAGACGGTTTCACTTTGGACTGAATTTACATTTACAAAACTGTCAAAAATCCTGAGTATCCGCTTTGCAATGCCTGTCCAGCCAAACATTTTCCTGGCGAAGCGTGCACCTTCCACGGATATTTCAAGTGCCAAATCTTCATAAAGCATGGGCATGGCGAGCATGGTGCCAAACTCCACCGGACGATGCGGATCGGCGAACAAAGCCTGGTTTCCAAAGTCGATCAGATCCTTCAAGCCGCCATGTACCGTAACAACGGCTGGCGTTCCGGATGCCATAGCCTCTATCGCTACCATCCCAAACGGCTCATAGCGCGAGGCCATGGCAAAAATAGCCGCAGCGCGATAATGATCCGCGAGTTCATCATCCGGAATATAAGGTTTCCAAAAGATATGTTCCTCTACCTTCAATTCCCTGGCAAGCTTTTTAAGATCATCGAGACCTTTTTGATCCTGCTTTGAATCATCTGAACCTATTGCGGCAACCAGTCTTGCCTCAGGCACCAGTTCCAGAAGGGTAGGTAAGGATTGAATCAGTAAATCATGACCTTTGTTTTTTGCCATACGGCCAACCACTAATACATCTTTTTGACCGAATCCCAGCTTTTCCTGTATTTTGCGCTTATCCTCCATGCGCACAGGTGAGTAGCGATTCTCATCCATACCCGGAGGTATGACGGTAATTCTCCTATGCAAAACGTCATATTTATTCACAAGTAAATCAAATTGTGGATCGGTGGTAGCAATGACATGGTTGCACATCTGGAAGACAAAAAATTCCTTTTTGATGCGCTCTTCGAACCTGTACCGCTTCTCCATGGTCTCCTCATTCATTTGATGACCCATATTCTGCTTTTTCCACCAACCGAGCGAGTGGGGGGTGTGTATATGCGGTATGCCAAATTCTTCGGCTATCTTCTGCCCGGCCCATCCCGCATCCCAATAGTGCGAATAAACCAGATCATAATTGATTCCTTTGTTGCGTGATACGGAAAGAAAGTTTGTTACAAATTTCCCGAGGTGATCGTGCATGTCCTCTTTTCGAATAAATTTTTCGCCCCCAAAAGGGATACGCCATACCCTGAAATTTTCATTTACTAAGTCGTATTCGGGCTGGCCTTCGAATCCCCTTGTTACAAGATCCACATTCACGCCCAAACGGCTAAATCTTTGCGCGAGTTCCAACACATACACCACTTGCCCGCCGGTATCAGGTTTACCTAATTCAGGTTCGGCAGCTACGTAGCCGTGTATCGATAACATTAATAAATTTTTCATTTTACATTATTTTGATTGATTACTTTTAATTCGTGGCAAGCGAGAATGTATTCAGAGGCAGACCATGCCTGAAACGCCTTGCCCATTGGTCGCCCCGTTTTTCCATGCGCCCATTCATTGAATTCCCATTCATTAGAGCTCCCAAGTTTATTTAGCTTTGCAAGGCTAAAAAGCTCTTTTAGCGCTAACTCGCGTATGCCCAGCTTATTGATAAACCTCACCCATGAGCCTCCAATAAAAGGCCAGATGCCTCCATTGTGATAGTGGTGCGGCAAATTCAGTAAGTTGACTGTGTAATAAGGCCTCCAGTCCGGATCGCCTGAATGGACAGCCGGATATACATTCCCAACCGGGTATGGATCGCTTACGCCTGCACCCCACATAAATCTAAATGCCTGGATTGCCTTCTCTTTATCGATCACATCATAGAGGTATGCCATTGTATTGCCATACACATCACACCTCCAGCTAAAATCAAATGGCGTAACCTGGGCAATGAGATATCGCGCATCGCCTAACGAATATTGCTGTTCGGCAAATGTGGTGGATTGGTATAATTTGTTCTTGGTAGTTGGCCAGAAGTTAAGCAAGATTTCTCTTTTGATCACCTGCGACCAACGGAGATAATCTCCGGCCTTCTCGTTGTTGCCGAGCAACTCAAGCAGTCTTCCAAAGCAAACATTGGCCCTGTACCAAAGCACCTCATCGTAGAGAATGTTGTAACTACGCCCGAAAAGATCTGTCCAGTCTCCGGCTTCCGGGATCTCAAGTAAAGCATCGTTATTTCCGTCCTGGGCTGAAAGCCAATCCATAATGCGCAAGAGTGAGGCAAAATGTTCGCGCAGAAAGTTCATATCGTGCGATACTTTAATAAAATCATAAAAAGCGATGATTAGCCAGAGCCCTGAATCGATGGAGCAAATACCTCCCACCCCCGAATAGTCAGGCCTGCCATCATTGATCATAACATTTGAAGGCACCTGGCCGTTGGGCGAAATATTTCTAAGCAGTGTTTCAAGCGTTTTGCGCTGGCAATCCACAATATCCTTATCATGCGTCAGGTAAACGGTGCCTGTTATGGCGATAGAGCCATCCCGCGCCCAAACGCTTCTGTAATTCTGATCGGTGCCAATTGAATCATTGTCATCAAGAGAGCATGCAGAAAAACCCATTGGAGTGATGTTTTTTCTGATGGCTTCAATGGCCTTTTCATAGCCCAACCGTATGATTTTGAGCTGGCCTTTATTAATTCCTTCCAGCTCCTGCTCATCCATCAGGTTTATGCTGCTCAGATCGAGGAAATCTGGCAGTGTAACATCATCCTCGAAAACTTCCGGTTCCCATTTGAGACCAAAATGTCGCATGCCTTCAAATACGGCCTCATATCGCGGTTTTTCAGAATAAAAGACACTTAGTTCCTTGGTTTCATGATATAATTCAGGCTGCGCATTGCCGACCACGATGCCATTGATTCCGGGTATTTTAAACATCGCACTATCGTTGCCGCTATCGCCGGCAACAATTGTTTCCTCTGCATCTATATCAAGATATTTTAATAGCCATTCAAGGGAGTTTCCCTTATTGGCCCATTTTGGCAATATGTCAAGATGACGGGAGCTTGAATAGACCACGTTAACATCCAGTCCCTCACTCTTCAACAATTTCTCAATCCTAAAAAGATCATCTTCTGTGGCATTATCATAAAACCAGCTCGATTTGAAATCATTTAGATAGTGATCGGGCTGCCTGCTTACCTCATTTCCAAGACTTTCCATTACGGACTGCACCTTATCGAGGTTCCAGCCTTCGTCAAGCACCTGTGAGAACTCTTTAATTATAACCTTGTTGCCATAGTCATAAATAGAAGTGCCCACTCCGGCAATAAAATAATCTGGTGCAGGAATCACCTTATTTTTGATCAGGCCGTTGATATCGTCTGTCAGCCGGCCCGAATTGTAGCACAGCATTGGCGCCTCTTCAAAAATCATTGTCGTCCACCTCTTATAAAAATTATTTGTTGTAGACGCGTTGTCTATAAGTGTTTCATCTATATCAAACACCACGAGTTTTATCCCCATATTTAACATTTATTCTGGTTCTGATTAAGTGTATATAAGTTGCATATTGACATCTATTCAAGCCTGATGATTTGGACGGGAAAAAATTCAATATAACTTGAATTGAAAGTGACATCAGCATGGAAATGTTCTGCAAAACTAATTAAATTATGGCTTAAACGCCAGAATAATCTTCCATAGTTGCCATTTTGAGTAAGTTTGGGAATATTTGCATAACAAAATACACAACTTTGAAGAGCGTGATATGGCAAATGATAAAAAATCAATTTATGTCTTAACCCTGGCGTTGAAAACGCCAAAGCTTTTCGCAGAATAATACCTGATATAGTTTAAAAAATGGAAACGATAGATATCCTAATAAAAATCAGAAAAATCGTTCGCTCGCTCAATCTTGAGTCAAAACAGATACAGAAAGAATACGGACTCAGCATTACGCAATTGATGTGCCTTGGTCATCTTCAGCATTGCCCCGGATACAAGGCAACGCATAAAGAGCTGATGAGTCTGCTAAGTCTCAATTCAAGCACCATTACGGGTATAATCAACCGTCTGGAGCAACGAGGCTATATGGTTCGGCTTCCAAAAACCGGAGATAAGCGGGTCACCTATCTCACACTCACCGCATCAGGTTTAAAACTCCTGGAATCCACACCAAATATTCTACACGAACGATTGGCGGATAAACTCAAGATGCTCACTGAAGAAGAAAGAACAATGGTTAATCACTCCTTAGAAATTATTATATCAGCTATGCAAATCGGTCAAATGGAGGCCTCCCCGGTACTCACAAGCGACGATCCGATTGACTAAACAGGGTTTGTCCATAATTTTTGATGGATGAAAGCTGAAAATCCAAATTATAAGCGGCACTGGTCAATAGTCAATGGTCAATTGTTATTAATTTTCCTGAGCCCTCATGAATACGTAAAATACTTCGACAGGGGCTAGACAAAGTATTTATCAGGTTCGTCCATTTATAAAGCACGTAATATCTTAGTTCGCTGAGCTGAAAGATTCTACAATCACGCATCAGAACCTCAGTAACTTGCTTGCCAGATACAGTTAGTTTTTAAGTAAAATGATAAAATATATGTTCTATAGAACTATTTTGTTAATTTTGACGATTAAGTAAAAATTAATTAATAGGTAAAACGGAAATGAACTACTCTAAAACCGAGATTAATGAAATCGAAGACGCAAAAAAAATAAGTGATCTTCCAGAATTTATATCCTCCAATTCAGCCATGAAACCGTTCATCGAAACGGCAATTCCCGAAGCCATCAAAGACACCGTAGATTCAGGCGATTTATATCACCGGCATTTTAGAAAAGATATGTTCTGGAAAAAGATTCCGGCATTCCAAAACGTTGAGCGTGAAGAGTTTTCACAATTCAAATTTCAAAATAAATATACAGTAAGAAATGTTGACCGGCTTGAGGAATATGTTAAAGAGATTACAGATCCGGCATTTATAGAGGACGTAAAAAAAGGGTTCTCTAAAGCGCCAATGAACATGAGTATATCTCCATACATCCTGAGCCTTATAAACTGGGATGACCCTTACAACGACCCATTGCGGATACAGTTTATTCCTGTGTTGAGTGGCTTTTCAGACGATCATCCGATGCTTACGCTGGATTCACTTGCCGAGCAGGAAGATTCTCCCACGCCGGGGCTGGTTCATCGTTATTTCGACAAAGCCCTTTTTCTACCATTGGATGTCTGTCCGGTTTATTGCCGATTTTGCACCAGGAGTTATGCAATCGGCGGCGATACAGAGACCGTGGATAAGACGAGGTTTAAAAATGCGCCGGCCAACTGGGCCAAGGCTTTTGCATATATTGCATCCAGGCCGGAAATTGAGGATGTGGTGATCTCTGGCGGAGATGCATACATGCTGGCCCCCGAACGCCTCAAACTAATTGGAGATGTGTTACTGGATATTCCCCATGTCAGACGGATGCGTTTTGCTACAAAAGGACCGGCAGTAATGCCAATGAGAATTACCAGCGATAAAAACTGGACAGATGCTTTGCTGCATGTAATTGACACGGGTCGAAAAAAGGGTAAGGAAGTTGTGTTGCACACCCATTTTAACAGTGCAAATGAGATCACCGAATTTACCAGAGAGGCGATGGATTACCTTTTCAAACAAGGCGTAACTGTGAGAAACCAAAGTGTGCTTATCAAGGGGGTGAATAACCGTCCGGACGACATGATCCATCTGATCAGAAAGTTATCGTACATGAATGTTCAGCCCTACTATGTATACCAGCATGATTTGGTACCCGGTACAGAAGACATGAGAACAAGCGTGCGCGAAACCGTTGAATTGGAAAAGATGGTCCGGGGCATCACAGCCGGGTTCAATACACCTTTATTTGTAACTGATGCTCCCGGCGGCGGTGGTAAGCGTGACGTGCACAGTTACGATTATTACGATGAAACAACAGGTATAAGTGTGTATCGCAGCCCCAGCGTGGATGATTCCAAAATCTACTTATACTGTGATCCGGTCGGCAGTTTGCCCCAGGAAGGGCAAAAACTTTGGGAAGATGAATCGATTCACCAAAAGCTTATTGAGATTGCCATTGAAAAGTCTGGATACAAAGGCCTTAATCCTGTGGTATAAGTGCATATTACAGACTATGTGGTTTTTAGCATTTATTTTTTCGCGGTTTTATGGGTAGGCTACTACTTTTTCCGAAGAAATAAAGATGAGGAGGACTACTTTGTAGGCGGTCGAAACATTCATGCCTCCCATGTAGGTTTGTCGATTGCCGCGACGGATGTTGGAGGGGGTTTTTCCATTGGCCTGGGCGGACTTGGTTTTGCCATGGGCATATCCGGATCATGGCTTCTGTTCACTGGGTTGGTTGGCGCCTGGATTGCAGCGGTGCTCACGGTTCCTAAACTTAAAAAACTGGACAACTCGATAGGGATGTTGACTTTTCCGGATTTTCTGGCATATAAATACAATTCTGCCGTTGGTACGGTTGCAGCAATCATTTCGGGTATCGGTTACGTGGGTTTCACCTCCGGGCAGATACTTGCAGGAGGTAAGCTGGCGGCAGGCAGTATTTTCTCAGGTATCACCTGGATCGATCCACTTGTGCTGGCGCTGATACTGATGGCTTTTGTGATTGTCATATATACCACACTCGGTGGACTTAAAGCTGTCATTTATACCGATACAATACAATGGATTGTCCTGCTTTCCGGGCTTTTATTTTTAGGAATTCCATTCGCATATTATGCGCTCGGCGGGTGGGAAGCTATTCGCAGTGCCTTGCCAGATTCGCATTTCAACCTTTTTAATATCTCCTGGGTTCAGTTTATCAACTGGTGTTTAGCCATTATACCTGTTTGGTTTATTGCCATGACATTGTATCAAAGGGTATATGCATGCCGGGATGAAAAGCAGGCTCGCAAGGCATTTCTCATTGCCGGTATTTTCGAATACCCGATGATGGCTTTTACAGGCGTCGCCCTTGGCATGCTCGCGCGCGTTGCATTTCCGACGGCAGACGCTGAAACTGCTCTGCCGATGCTTTTATCCCACGTTTTGCCAATTGGTATTGCCGGATTTGTTTTGGCGGCTTATTTTTCTGCGGTTATGTCAACAGCAGACAGTTGCCTGATGGCTGCATCCGGTAACCTTGTGAATGATATCATGAAAAAGCTCATGCCTTCATCCGGAAAAAATATGCTAAGGCTATCCCAATGGGCCACATTTATTCTGGGGGGATTGGCTTTTGTCCTGGCCATGAGCTTTACTTCGGTACTCGAAATTATACTCAAATCCTATTCTTTTATGGTATCAGGATTGTTTGCCCCAACAATCATCGCATATTTCTCAAGAAACGCGAATCCTAAAGCCGCATTATCAAGTATGATTGGAGGAGGTAGTGTCACCCTCCTGCTCGATTTTGCAGGCATGATGCTGCCGTTTGGCCTTGAGCCTACAATTTTTGGAATAACCGCCTCATTTTTAATTTATCTCATCGTTAATCTAAGTGTAAAAAGAATCTATGTTTGATAAAATCGACTATATTGGCAAATCCCTCATTCAGCACGGTCCGAACAACGACAGGGTGTACTTAATGAAGCTGCACCCTGAGGATATGGATAAGATTGTAGATGAATTGTACAGACTGGCCATTGTGAAACGATACTCAAAAATTTTTGTAAAAGTCCAGGAGTGGGCGCTTGATACTTTCCTCAACAACAATTACAAAATTGAGGCGCGGGTTCCGGATTTGTTCAATGGCACTACCAATGGATATTTTCTTTCTGTTTTCTTCAATGCCAAAAGATCTTATATATCGAAAAAAGATCAGCGGGAAATCCGGGAAATCATCGAGCTTGCTTCAAATTATGATGATGCTAAAGAAATCACCCTGCCCCCCTGTTATCACATTCAATTAATTGAGGAAAAACATCTCCGATCACTCTCCGGATTGTACAAATCAACATTTAAAGTGTATCCTTTCCCTGTTTTCAAAGAGCGATATTTAAAGGAAACCATGGATGAAAATGTGCAATATTTCGGTGTTTTCGAAGGAGAAAAACTTGTCGCTGCCGCCTCGGCCGAGATCAATGATGAAAGTCAACACGCAGAGTTGACGGACTTTGCCTCCTCACCGAAACACCTTGGACAAAATCTCGCTTATTTTCTGTTGCGCAACATGGAAAGCGTTATGTTAAAATCCGGAATAAAAGTTGTTTACACCATCGCCCGCGCCTGTTCCATCGGAATGAACAAAACATTTGGCCGGGCCGGATATGAATTTGGCGGTACGCTGGTAAATAATACCAATATCGGTGAATCAATCGAGAGCATGAATGTCTGGTATAAAGCATTATAACTCCAACACTAGAACCGGTCGTCTCAAGGAAGCTACCTGATCCCAGCCGCCTCTTCTAATCCTGATAAATTGGCTTCCATTGCGGTGAGGAAATCGCCATCCACAGGCCTGTTTGCGCAAGGATCAAATACAACGGCTTTTATGCCCAACCCCTGTGATCTGACCAATATTTCTTCAAGGGGCTCGCCTTCCCAAATCATGATATTTGCTCCTGTACCTTCCATTAGTTGCTTCAGCACTTCCCATTCCGCTTCCTCCGGCATCGCATCGGGCTCCCAGTGCAGGCTGCTGATCTGCAGGCCATATCCATCGATCAGATAATGGTAAACCGGATGTGACGCAATCAGTCCCTTTCCGCTTAATTGCAGGGCCACTGCTTTCATCCTTGCTGAAAGGTCGCTTAACGATTTTCTCAACGTTTCCAGGTTTGCATCAAGTTGTGCCTTTTCATCCGGAAATTTCTGTAAAAGGGCCTGATGAATGGCTTCCGCCTGCTTGATGGCTAAGTCAAAATTGAGCCATGTTGTAAAAGCCGTACCCTTGTGGGTATGCATTCCTTCGGGTCCGTGGCTGTGCACAATAGCGTCATCGGTTTCGATCCAGCGATCTTTGAATGTTAGTGAGGTAATCACAACTTTTGATGCCGGCAGACTCACCTTATCGGCCCATTTTTCGAATGTCGCCCCGTTCAAAAAAATGAGTTCCGCATTCTGGTAATTAGAAATCACTTCGGCATCCGGCTTCCAGTATGCCGGATCACCACCAAGCGCTGGCAGGTAAACCGAAACCAGCGGACCTCCGATTTCATTTGCCATAAAAAACAACGGATAATTTGTCACGGCAACGGTAATTTTATCATACATATCCGGGGCTTTTTCCTTGTTCCCGGTCTTACACGCCAATAGTCCCAGGAAAACAACAATCGCAATCTTTTTCATAGTTAAATGATTATAGGATAATTTTTTGTATAAACGCATCAACAAATATTCCTGTAAAGGCATACAATACAGTGGCAATCACAAAGCTTCCCGCCAGGATAATCAACAATTCCAGAGCGATAATTTCTACTGTTTTCCACTTTGCAGAACCGATTGTAAACATGGTATAAATCTCATCTTTTCGGAGCCGTACTGTCAGGGTGACAATCAGACCAATAATCAGTATCGTTGCCAGGCCCGCCAGGGCGAATACCATATTGAAAACCTGGCGAATACGAAATACGCGCTCAAGCAGGTTTTGTATCACCTCTCCCGGTTTGATGGCCTGGTGCGGCAAAGCGCCTGATTCGTATCTGCCGCGAATCAGGGTTTCTGACTTATGGTCGCTTGGTATAAATATCATTGAGTTGATGGGATAATCATTCATATCGCCATGGAAATGAAAGCTATCGAGGTTCTCTCCGCTGATTGTATTGTAGAGGTACAGCTTTGAGCCTGCTGTCAAAGAGGCGGAATCGCGCTGAAGTACGATGGATGGGTCCGAAACCTGGGTCAGGTCTTCGTGACCATGACCAAGGCCCATGATCGCCCAACCGGTTTTTACGTCAGTAAATATGGCCTGGTCATCATGTGAATCTGATTGAGCCAGTACCCCCACAATCTGCATTTTGAGCGGGTATATTCCCGCGAGGTCAAATAAATTCTGTGGAGAAGAAACAAGGCTGTCGCCGATGCCAATGCGAAGTTTGTCTGCCACGCGTGAGCCAATTACACATTCGCCCACGTAGCTCATCCAGCTGCCCTGCTTCAATTCCAGATTTCGGAACTGGAAATAATCCAGATCGGTACCCACTATCGGGAAATTGCGCGCGGTAAACATGGTCATCATGGGTATGGCATATCCAAAACCTGTGGCATGTACGGCCTCCAGATCGCGCATTGTGAGCGTAGCGGCTTTTACCTGGCGGAAATAAAGTGTATTCAATGCAAGGTCTGTCGAGCTGCCTTTGGCGCCGATGATAAGCGGCGTGGCATGACTCCGTGCCATCATGCTGCGTTCACTTTCGTCAATCAGCTTCCTGAGTCCGTTTGGCAAAAAAAGCACCAGTCCGATACTGAGCATCAGCACCAGCGAGCGCACCTGGTGATATGAAACATACCGATATGCCAGATATAAACTTTGCCGCATTTACCGGAAATTTTGAATGTGTTTAAAATCTACCACACGGTCAAAACCTGTCAGCAGCTCATGGTCGTGGGTTACGGTAATTAAAGCTGTATTATTCCCAGTGACATGGTCAAAGAGCAGCTCCATAATCAGGCGTTTGTTATCCGGATCGAGGTTTCCGGTTGGCTCATCGGCAAGTATTACCCGGGGTTTGGTTATCAAAGCCCTGCATATCGCAACACGCTGTCGCTCGCCCTGCGATAAGCGGCCTGGATATTTTGCAAGCTTGCTTTCGATGCCCAGCGCTTTGGTAAGCTCGCGGGCATAATCTTTTACAGAATTATTCAGCTTCAATATCTTATTGATCCTGAATGGCAAAAGTATATTATCGAACACATTCAGATAACCCATGAGGCGAAAATCCTGGAATACAAACCCGATGCTTGTCAACCGGAAATTGCGCCGATCAGATTCCTCCAGCGCTTGCACTTCTGTTCCAAGTACGCTTACCCCGCCCCTGTCCGGCAGACTGATTCCCGAAATCAGATTCAACAAGGTGGTTTTTCCAAATCCACTCGGACCGATCACCGCAGTTTTTTCTCCGGATGCAAAAGTCAGTTTTTCGAATTCAAGCCGGAAGTCTGAATTCGGATATTGAAATGCGATATTTTCCAGTGCGATCATTTTACAACCTGATCTCCTCAATAACATCAAGATTGGACAATTTCCAGACCCCGTCAACTGGTCTGATAGTGATGATGGCATCATACTGATTGATGCGCCGGTGCTTGTGCCCCCAGTGACCTACCTCGCCTTTAGCAATCCATTTGCAACGGAATGTCCTGTCCCCCTCAGTTTTCATTTGCTCCACATGTGTTACAAGCACTTCGTCAACCCTGGCTTCGATGCCTCCCTGGTTTTCGATGACCATGCTTTTCCTGGTTTGCAGATAAATTTTTTGCAGCAAATCCTCATCATTGCATAATGCGAGTTTATCATAGATCATCCCCTCGTCCCTGAATTCGAATGCCCGGTAAGTATTTTTAAGTAAAAGCCCGATCAATTCTCCGGCCTCTGTTGCAGAATATACTGTCTTTTTCAGAAAAGGTACCCGTTTCTCTATGCCAACCGGATAGGCGAATATTGCCAGTAAAATGTAGAGTACAAATAGAAACTTTCTCCATCTGGAAAAATTGTTAATCTTCCAGGCATGGCGAAAAAGCATAAACAACACCATGGCAACAAATACCAGCGTGAAAATGGGAACATGTATGGTGGCTGCTTCGACCCGTTGCCCGGTAATATTGGGGAGTTGATAGTGCTTTAAAAAATTCTCCCATTTCATGATGCTGTCGCCTGGCTGCAGATCATACGGCCAGGGGCCTTCCGGGCCAATTGACGTTGCCTGAACACGCTGTGTGCGATCGCTGAACATGTCCCAGTGCACTTCAACATGCTGCGCCAACCCTTCGTGGGGGAAGGCGAAAACAATACCGATCAGCGCAGAAACGTAAGGCATGGGCCTGGGCACCTCAATCACCTGGATACCGGATAAGTTCACTTCAAGAAAGTGTACCCTGTCAATGATCGGCACCGCGGACTGACCGTCAATCACGATGGGATTTCTGTTGATTAGAAACTCAGCTATTGCTTTCTTTAAGTGCTCCTGCTCATCCAATTCAATCACATCATCCATCCCGTATTTAAAATCGATCCAGGCATCCAGGTCTTTGATTCTGCACAGGATTTCGTGCCGGACTTCAAATGGCTCAACATACAAAAATGACATGAGCGACGACTGATGATGCCTGCTTATTTCAGGGTTCTCAAAATAAGAATACCATGGATCATCACTACTGAGAACAAGTGTTTCTTCCTTAAGCAAAAAGCGCAGGTCATTTACAGGAACTGTATTGTGATAGGCGACAAAGCCGATGCTTGCCGGAGAATCATCAAAAGCCGGATTCATAGGAGGGCGGATGGTAATTTTTTGATTCTTCAGATCAAAATCATATGCAATTTCAACCCGGACAACCTTTCTGTTCAAGGTTGCTGAATCGGTGATGGTTCCTGAATTGAGACTGGATATCAAAGCGGGTTTGCGAAAATCAACAAGCTTCACGGTGCCCGGTAATGCCATAGCTCCTGCCTTAATCACGAGACCACTTTTTATGAATTTTCTCCAGCGGAATTCCCTTTCTGATTCTTTGTAGCCTTCAGGAAATACCCGGTCGGGGATTACATCTGAAAACCATTGATAATCGGCCTCTCCAATTTCCAGCACGACACGAATCTCCGAGCCTGAAATGTAAATTTCGAGTATTGTTGAGCAATCTTCTGCCTGCACCAGATTGATGAAATCTGCTTTTACGGAATAATAAGCAAGCAAAAAGGTGCAAATCAGAAAAAAGCGCTTCATAGAGGTCAAACAAAGGATATGCCGGTGAAATAAGCAAATGTTTTTACTTATTAATGTCCGGTGACTATTGACCAGTGAGCAATGTGTGTTTAAAGCACCAAAATTCAAATTCCAAAACTCAATCTACAATATCTAAATGTGCTCGTATTGGGTGGTAAACTATTTGAAATTTGGTCTATTGGGATTTATTTGTTTTTTGATGCTTGTGATTTGGATTTTCTGGTTTTACCAGTGACCGTTGACCGTTGACCAGTGATCAACAATTGCCCATCTACTCCTCAATCGATCGGGTTTTGCGCTTTATAATCCTGATAGTGTTTGTAAAACTCATCAAAGGCGGCTTTAATCCAATAGACATACGCGTCGGGACTCAGCCTGATATCCTCTTTGAGTTCTTCAATGTCAATCCATTTCCAGTCGCAGACTTCTTCCGGATTCGGCTGCGGGCTTCCTTCATAAAACCCAAGGTAAACCTGGTCCAGCTCGTGTTCTGTAAGCCCGTTTTCAAACTCTGCGCGGTAGATAAAACTGAAAAGTGGTGTGAGCGGACAATCAAAACCCATTTCTTCTATTAACCTCCAATGAATGGTGTCACCCTTTTCTTCCCCTTTCAATGGATGGCTGCAACATGTATTTGCCCAAAGCCCACCGGAGTGGTATTTTTCGAAAGCCCGGCGCTGTATCATGAGCTCACCTTTTTTGTTGACAACAAAAATCGAAAAAGCCCTGTGTAGATGCCCTTCCCGGTGCACCTGCATTTTTTCACCATAACCAATGATGTTGTCTTTTTCGTCAACGAGAATGAGTAATTGTTCCATTATCAGGATTAAATGAAATGCAATACAAATTTAACAATATCCATTAAAGCGATAATGGCAAAAAAATGTTTGATTGGGATCAAAAAAATGTGAGGCCTC
>CAYZWN010000086.1:0-16444 GCA_964482185.1 uncultured Roseivirgaceae bacterium | reverse complement strand
ATCTCGTTTTGAATCACCTTACTCAGCCCAAGCAGTTGATTAAGCGGACTTTTAAGATCATGACCGATTATTGAAAAAAATTTGTCCTTTGTTGCGTTCAATTCCTCAAGGTTGCGCCGCTGACTTTCTAATTTCAGATGTGTTCTTACTCTGGCAAGCAACTCGACCCGGTTAAATGGCTTTGTAATATAATCCACCCCTCCGGCAGAAAATGCTGCGCTTATACTTTCCACATCGGTTTTGGCGGTGATAAAAATTACCGGAATGTCGCGGGATTCTTTCCTTTCTTTTATTTTTTGGCAAACCTCAAGCCCATCCATCTCAGGCATCATGATATCGAGCAAAATTAGATCGAACCGCTCACGCTCAATGTGGCGCAGCGCATCCTTACCGTTGAGCGCAAAATTGATATCATACCCGGCTTCCTTTAAGAAACTTGCAACAAGCTGGATATTCTTGGTGACATCATCAACGATCAATACCTTATGCTGATCAACTTTAGTTGTCACTGGTCAGGTTTTTCAGATTTCCCCTTAATTCCTTAATTACAGCCGGATAGGTATTCAACACTTCAATCATCCGGTCTATATCAAAATTTTTGACATGCATAGTCAGCACATCGCTAAATGAATTCAACGCATTGAGATTGTACTCAGTTCCCACCACCTTTACTTCCTGGGCAAACCGCTCGATCTCTGAAAACGAAGAAGTAGTGAGGGCGGATTGCCATTTTTTGTGAAGCTCTCCTTTCAGAAGTTTGATCACCTCATTCAAAATTCTGAAATCGACCATTTCTTCATCAAACTCGCGATCAGCTGCATTCGGATTTGATTTCAGCGTGTCAAAATGATTTTGAACAATCTCTGCCAGGCCCTTGAGTTGTATCGGTTTGGTAAGGATGCTTTTAAATGCCGCCATGATTTTGGGCTCGAGCATAAACTCGCTTGTGGTGGTGATACCGATCTTTGACACATGCTTTAATGCATCACAGTTATTAATCAGAATCAGATCTTCGAGAACAGACCCCGGACTTTTCATTTCAAGAATGCAGAGATCTACATTTTCATCAAGATGTTTAAGTACGCCCTCAACACTTTCCGCTTCGATTACCTTGCCTGAAGAGTAGGCAAACAATTCCTTAATCAGATCGCGATTGGTTTTCTGCTCATCTACCAAAACAATGGTTTTACCTTTAAGTGAACCCTTTTCAAAACCAATTTTTCCCTTTGGCTCTGCCTCCTTTTCAACAATAGGGTCTGAAATGGTGATTCCTGGTAAAATAATGTGAAACCTGCTGCCTTTGCCAATTTCACTTTCAAGTGTGATGCTCCCGTCAAACAGCTCAACCAGGCGCTTGGTAATTGCCAGACCAAGGCCTGTTCCTTTATATTTCTTTTTGTCCTGATCATCCTGTTGCCTGAACGATTCGAAAATTGACTCCCGCAAATGCACCGGAATACCAATACCTGAGTCCTCCACTACAAGTTCAAGGGTTACCTTACCCTGTGTGAAGTTAAGGGGCTCTTTTAGCTTTGCCGTCACTGTAATTTCTCCTATTTCTGTAAACTTAATGGCATTGTCAATAAGGTTCAGCAGGATTTGCTTCAACCGCAACTCATCCATCAGCAAGGATGAAGGAATATTCTTATCAATTTTAAAAGTATAATCAAGCCCCTTTTCCAATGCCTTGAGGGAGAATATGTGCTTGATTTCATCAAATACAGTAAAAAGATTTACAGGTGAATGGAGGATGCGCATTTTCTGCGCTTCAATCTTTGAAAGATCAAGGATGTCATTTAACAGATTGAGCAGGGTGTTTCCGCTTGACCGGATGGAGTTCAGATATCCTTTCAGTACCGGATCGCTTATTCTGGCATACAACAAATCCGTGAAACCCAGCACGGCATTCATCGGCGTCCGGATTTCATGCGAAATATTAGCGAGAAACACACTTTTTGAACGATAGGCTTTTTCAGCTTCTTCTTTGGCTTCCTTGAGCTGCTGTTCGGTCATTTTATTGGTAGTAATGTCTGTCATCACTGCCGCGTATCTGACCGGCCTATACTCATCATCAAAAATGGTATTTTCCCTGTACCAGATCCATTTAAGTTTACCGTAATCCAACAAAACACGGAACTGAATATCGACGCTCTCCTCCTTATTTTTTCGGTAGTTGTTCAAAGCCGGAATAACCCACTTTTTATCTTCAGGGTGTATCATCCGAAGAAATTTCATTGGATTTTCAGCATATTCTTCAACGCTAATTCCGATTAAATGATTCAGGTTGGGGCTTACATATAAAATCTCATTGTATGCTGAGAGCAGAATCAGTGTGTCCTGGGTTCGCTCGGCAAGCTCCCTGAATTTCTCTTCACTCACTTTCACTGATTTTTCAGCGGCGACACTCTCCGTGATATCACGGATGATGGCGATGACCTCCTTGTCCTCACTTACCAGAAGTCTGGTTTCGTAATAAAATGTCATCGCATTAATCTCCATTTCGTACCTGAACGACTGCATCTCCCTTGAATCAACCGCCCTGCCAAGATTTTCATAGAACAATTCGCTCAATGGCCCGGAAAAAACCTCTCCAAATGATTTGCCGATGAAGTTCTCATTTCCCAGGTAGAGTTTTGAAGTATCTCCGACGTAATGATCTTTAAAAACACCCTCCTCGCTCAGCACGAATATCAAATCCGGAATAAGCCGCAACAAAGCCTTCTGGTGTAATTCGCTGGCTCGAAGTGCTTTTTCTGCCTCCACCCTCTGCGTTATATCGCTCGAAAGTGAAATAACGGAGTGAACTGTTCCGTCATGCCTGAGAATGGGGAATATGACCTCGCTGATTGTAATCTTTTTACTCCGGCCATCAGACCCGCCAGTGCCGGGCCGGGTAAGTTCGATTTCACGGGTGATCGTCTTTTTGCTTTCGTAAACTTCCCTGAAAACCACATCAGAACCCAATGCCCTCGATGCCGGATCATTTAGAATATTGTAGGAGCCTTTTAACTCTTCAGGTTTTGCGATACCAAAAAGTTTTCGAAGTGTCTCGTTGGTGCGGGTAGAATAGCCCTTATGGTCAAAAATATGTAAGCCAACGGGCAAATTGTCGATGATACTGTCAAGGTATTTTTTGCTCTGATCCAGGGCAATGCTGGCGCCTTTTCTTAAAGTCATGTCCTGAATCGCCCCGATCACCTCCATTTCGTCGGTATTCTGATCATCGCTTATCAATCGAAGTTTGTCTGAAACCCACTTTTCCTGGTTGTCCTTTGTTTTGATCCGGTATTCAAAATTCTGCACTTTCTCCCGGTGTAAATTCATGAGCGCCGGAAAAACCACCTTTTCCAGATCCGTTTCGTTGATAATCGAATACCAGCCAGTCGCTTTTTCATTGATTTCATGTAATTCAAAGCCGGCAAGCTTCTCTAAAGAACCGCTTTTCCAGTTGATGGTGATTTTGTTGTTTTTAATAACCGCCGAATAGACAAAATCGTTGGTGAGATCTGATATAACGCGATGCCTTTCCTCGCTTTCTTCAAGTGCTTCCCTTGTCTCTTTTTCTCTGGTAATGTTCTCTTTGACCGCAATAAAATGGGTAATGTTTTTCAACTCATCAAATACCGGCGATATGACTGACCGCTCCCAAAAAAAATCACCTCCCCTGGTCTTGTTCTTAAAAGTTCCCTGCCAGGTTTCTCCCCTTGTGATGGTCTCCCAGAGATGTGCGTAAAATGCTTCTGTGTGATGACCTGATTTCAGAATGCCTGGATACCGGCCAATTAACTCATCTTTAGAATAGCCACTTACCTCGCAAAAGGTTTTGTTTACATATTCGATTTTACCATTGGCATCTGCTATCATAATACTCGCCGGACTTTGATTGATGGCAATATTTAACCGGCGAACCTCCTGCTCAATTTTTCTCTGCTCAGTAATATCGCGAAACACCAGCATGCCCGTTCTTACGCCATGGTGATCAACGTACTTATTCTCAACCTCAGTATTTAGCAGTGCTCCTGACCTGGATTCAAGTACCGCAAAAGTCCCCCTTTCATCGCCGGTTTTTATTAGGTTCTTAATCAACTCAGCCGAACTCCGGTGGATGAGCATGTTGGTAAGGCCGTAACCGATCAGCTCTGCCCTTGAATAACCCGTCAGTTCCAGCATCCTGTTGTTGCAGTCGATGATCAAACCCTTTCGGTGCATCACAATGCCTTCAGTCGAAAGTCTGGAAAGCAGCCTGTACTTTTCTTCACTTTCCCTAAGCGCCCTTTCTGTTGCTTTTGCTGCGCCAATGTGCTCCACCAAGCCTGCCAGCAGGTCAGGTTTCCCGTCATGAATGTTATATGCTGACAAATTGAGTTTTATCCATACCGAATTACCTGATTTGTCCAACAGTCTTTTTTCTATGAAATAAGTATTTATCTCTCCATCAAGCAGTTTCTTGAGCATGGATACTTCCTTCGGAAAATCATCCGGATGGGTGAGTGTCTTCAGGTTTAGACTTAGATCAACTGATCCTTTTTGCCCGATAATGTCAGTAAATGCCTTATTGAAGGATTTTATATTACCATCCCTTCCAGCGAGAAACCAGCCGATTTTCGCATCCTTAAAAATTAAGTCAAACCCCTCTCCGGTGTTTCGTTTGTTTTGTTCTTCACGCTTCAGTTCAAAATAAGACGCTAACGGTGATATGATTGATTTCAAATACGGGAGTTCCTCTTCTTTCCAAAATCTTTGAGTTTTGGTATTGGCTACCATGATAAATCCCCAGAAAACATCCCGAACTTGCAAAGGCAATAAAAGTATATTTTTTATTCCGATCGTTTTGAGTAATGATTGCTCACTTCCAGGCAGCTTATCAACAGACCCTGATATTGTCTTGCCTGAAGACAAATTGCTGTTCCATCTGTTAAAATTAGGCTGATAGGGCATAATATTAAACAACGGACTGGCCATTTCTTCACTTAAGGATGCATCTGCCCACTCGTGGCGCAGGTTCATCAGAAATTTTCCCCTTTGATCGCGCCTATTTTCAAAAATAGCGACCCTTGTCGCCTCAGTTAATCCGCTAATAACTTTTAAAACCTTCCTGATTTTACTCTCTGTGCTCATCTTGGTGAGCAACAAATTCTGTATTCGAATAATTGCCTCCAGATAAGCTTGGTGGTGCTTTTTACCGGTTGATCCTGAAAATTTAATGCGGTATTCGATTTCCTTCAGATAAAATTCAATTTCATGAGTTCCGGCGGCTTTTGAGATAAAACGAATAAAATCCGTTCTCTTCGAAATGTAATCTGGCAACCTGCGCTTAAAGTCAACAAATACGATCACCTTAATCTGTGATGCGTACAGAAATGACATCAGGTCGGCAGTTACAGCCTCAGAGGTTTGATGAATGTACTCATCTTCCAGAATTGCCAAATCATGGTAAAAAATCAAATTTTTGATATTAGCCGGATCGTTTGAAGAGCGCACTTCACACCCCCTCCTGCTGCCGCTGAGAATGCTAGAAATATCCTTTAAAAAGGTATGACTATTGGAAACGATTAAACATTTTAATGCCCTATTTCCGGCCTCCATAAAGCTATTAAAATTATACTTTATCGGTAAAAAATTGTGATTTTTTAAAGATAGTTAACTGTATTGAATTAAGAAAAGAAACTTCCGGAATCATTTGCTTAAATGATCAAAGTTGTACCCAGGTTCGCCCTGATGCTGATTTAAATATTGCTTCAATCGCAATTGTATTGTTGTAGGCATCCTCCAGCGAAACCGGCACATCGCGGTTTAGCATGATTGCTTCAGAAAACAATTCTCCCTGTATGGTATATTGATTGCATGGCTCGAAACTGATTTTCTGCCTGTTTGACAAAAACAAATCTCCGTCATCTACAAAAATGCTGGAATTTCTATCGTTCGGAGTATTAAATGGAATTTCTATTTCCAGTTTTTTCTGGTCTCCGAAAAAGTTCATTTTCTGATACGGCACAAGCTGAGTACTGACCGTGAATGTAGCATGCCCCGAAGGAAATTCCATGATGACCGAACTCAACCTGTCTATCTTCATTTGCGGATCACGGTCAATGGAAGCAACAACGCGCAGGGGCTCTTCTCCAAAAACAAAACGGGCGGTATGCACGGGATAGCAACCGATGTCCCACATGGCGCCACCGCCATATTCCACGATATTCCGGATGTTGGTCGGATCAGTTTTAAAGTAACTGAAAAAACCCTGTATGGCCCTGATTGACCCAAGCGCGCCTTCCCTTACCAGGCGCACAGTCTCCGTCCATTGCGGGTGCGTATGCACCATAAAAGCCTCACCGACTTTCATTCCTGTCTGGTTGCGCAGGGATATCAGCTCATTGATATCTTTACTTGATAGAGTGAGCGGCTTCTCACATAGAACATGCTTACCGCTTTTGATTGCTTTTTTCGTCCATTCGAAATGCATATGATTTGGAAGTGGGATATAAACCGCATCGACCTGAGGGTCGTGAAGCAAAGCCTCGTAACTGCCATAATGTTGTGGGATATTGAGTTGCTCTGCCGCCTTCCTGGCCCGCTCGGGATCCCGGGATGCGACCGCTGTGATTTCAACATTTTTGCCCTGCTGCATGGCAGGAATTACTTTTTCAACACCTATTCGGGCAGCTCCAAGTATGCCCCATTTTACCTTTGATTGAGTCATTGGGTTTTTTTGTTTTTAGAAGTGGGATTTTCATAATCAATAAATATATTTATTGGCACATCTGCAAAATAAAACACCGAAGCTTTGAAAACTTTGTTCAGAACAATCTTTGCCCTTGTTGTAATTCTTGTCGTTATCTATTTCGCTTCGGGATTTATCCTGAAGAATCTCGCGATTCGTGCAGAAAACGAATTAAGACCCAGACTGGAGGCAAAAGGCATTTTTATCGATTCGTTTGATTATAAAAGCATACAACTGACTTCTTACAACAGCGCGACGATTGCGGATTTAAATCTCAGATTTAACCTGACCAGAAAAATGTACGGGAAGGAATCATACGATGCAGCTTTTGACGCGCGCTCCATCAATGTTCGCTTTGCAAATTTTAATAATCCATCCTTATTTTTCGCTGCAAAGAATTTTTCCGTTTTCATTGAGCCGCATGATGAAAACAATCAAAAAACCTTCGGAAAATTGCAGAATGCCTATCTTCAAAGTCGTATTCCGCTTTACCTGAAACATCCGGAAGAATCTGCCGATGAAATTTTGCAGGAAATTCAGAAGCTTTTCCGCGAAAATCAAACTCAACTTGATATCAATTTCAGAGCAGACGTATTGCTTGGTATCGACGACGATGAGCTTCAGGTAGGTTTGTATACAGAAAGGTCAGGGGATATTACTGTATTAAAATTTAACCATAAAGATATTTTAAAAGCCGCAGAAAAGTTTGACCTCGACCTGGCGCCTCAGGAGGCCGAAATTATAGCACGATATCCGGGAAAGGTGCCTGCAATGATAAAAATTACCCGCGATGCCAAAAGGCTTTCAACATATGAGAAAAGCATGAATAAAAACTTTCCGGAAGATGCATACAGGCATATTTACTGGAGCTATCATCTCACCCGCGAGTTTGGACCCGAACTGGCTAAAGAAATCACAGATGCCCATGAAACAGTTCCCGGCAATACTGAGCATGAAAGACTCATGGATTATCACAATAATGAAGTTGCCCGGAAAATTGCAGAAAGATACCTCTCCAATGATGATCTGAAGCGAATGGTTATGGAATCTCCGGATATAATCAGATGGCCGGCAGATGTAAAGCCTTAGCCGGAATAAAAAACACGGTTGACCCGGTTGCTGATATTAGTGAGTACTTCATAAGGAATGGTGCCTATGGCATCGGCCAACTCTTTTATTGATGGTTTTTCTCCAAAAACAATAACTTCATCGCCTTCCCTCGCCTCGATGTCGGTGATGTCGAGCATGGTCATATCCATGCAAACATTTCCAATGACGGGCGCCAACTTGCCATTGACGAGCAAACGCACCTTTCCGTTGCCGAATGCTCTGAAAAAGCCATCAGCATATCCAATGGCGATGGTTGCCACGCGCGTGTCGCGGCTTGTTTTGCCTTTCCGGCCATAGCCTACGGTCTCCCCTTTTTTCACAGTTCTGATCTGTGAAATAACTGTTTTGAGTGTACTGATGGCACTCAGATGCTCCTGCTGCAACATATTGGCTTCAAACCCATACAAGCCGATACCGAGCCGCACCATATCGAACTGGTATTCCGGGAATCTAATGATACCGGCAGAATTTAATACATGCTTTATTGGCTTTATGTCCAATGAGCGTTCAATGCGTTCTGCCATTTCAATATATAATTTTACCTGCTCATGGGTAAAACGGTTATGTTCGGCTTCATCCGCACCGGCCAGATGTGTGTATAGCGATGTAATTTCGATGTTTTGCGCCTCAGCGATCAATTGAATCATCGCATCAAGATCTTCCATTTCAATACCAAGCCGATGCATGCCGGTGTCCAGTTTAATATGGATTTTCAATGACTTTTTTTCTTTGTCCAAATACGCAATCAGCCCACTCAACTGGTTCAGACTATATACCTCCGGCTCAAGATTATACATCAGGATTTGCGGGTAGCTTTCCGGTGAAACATTCATCACCATCATAGGCAATTGAACGCCGACTTTTCTCAATTCAACCCCTTCATCCGGATAGGCCACCGACACATAATCCACATGGTTAAATTGCAATAATTTCGCGATTTCCAGACTGCCACTCCCGTAAGCCGATGCCTTGACCATGACCATTAGTTTCACATCTTTGCCAATCTTTGAACGGTAGAAATTCAGGTTTTCAATCAAAGCATCCAGATTGATCTCCAATACTGTTCCATGAATTTTATCGGACAAATAATTGGTGATCTTTTCAAACTCAAAAATGCGCGCCCCTTTTATGAGAATGGTCTCATCCTCAAATTCTTCTGTTTTCACATTGCGTAAAAACGCTTCCGTAGAACTAAAAAAAACAGCCGGTAACTCGAATAAATGTTGATACTTCAGCATGCCCGGGCCAATACCGATCATTGCGTCAAGCTTGTTCTCGACAAGGATGCGATTGAGCGTAGTGAAAAGTGCGTCATCATCCAGGCCGGTTTGAAGCATGTCGGAAAGAATGATCCTGGATTTACCGCCCTTCTGGCTCTTCATAAAATCGATGGCTATTTGCAATCCTGCGAGATCATTGTTGTAAGAATCATCGATGAGATAGCAGTTATTGATTCCCCTCTTCAGCGCCAACCTCCTGTCGATGTTGCTCAGCCTGCTGAATGCACCAGAGATCAACGACTCCTTAAAATTCAGGTGGAGCGCCAGGGCAATGCAATGCATCGCATTTTCTATAGAAACATCTTCAAGAAAAGGTAAACGGACGTTCAATTCATTTTCCCGGTAAGCGATACGAATTTCGCTGAGGTCAGATTTGTTTAAACTCAAAATTCTGATATCCGCCTCTGGATCAGTGCCCCATGTCAATGTTTGAATTGCATCCGGTCTGGTTTTTCTGATCAGCTCATGTTCATAGCAGTGGATAACGCATTGAGAGCCGTGAAAAAGTTTCCACTTTTCAATGGCTTTTTGTTCCCTGTCAACAAAGCCCTGATCGTGGGCAGTGCCGATATTCGCAAAAATGCCAATGGTTGGCCGGATCATCTTCCTGAGCTTCTCCATTTCGCCTGTTGTGGAAATTCCGGCTTCGAAAATTGCCAGATTATGCCAATCGGAAAGTTGCAAAACAGAAAGCGGGACGCCGAGCTGTGAGTTATAGCTCTTTGGGCTCTTAACGATTTTGTAATGAGCAGAAAACAATTGTCCCAGCCATTCTTTGATAATCGTTTTGCCATTAGAACCTGTGATACCAATAACTGGTAATTGATGTTGCATTCGGTGCCATGCGGCAATTTTTTGTAATGCATCAATGGCCCCTTTTTCGGCGCTGAGAATATTACAATCCTTTAACCACGCTTCAGGAACCCTAGATTTGTCTTCAACAATAAATTGCCGAACGCCATTCGCGTAAAGCGATTCAAGATATGCATGCCCGTCATTTCGGGCACCCCTGATTGCAACAAAAATAGTCGATGCCGGATACAGCAGACTACGGCTATCTGTCAAAAAATGATCTGTTTCGCCAGTATAATTATTTGCTATAACTCTGCCCCCGGCAACACCGGCAATTTCATGAAAGGAAAACATTTAGCGACAAACGAGGTTTATTGAGAAAGTTTTATGAATTTTGAAAGCAAATTGAACAACATTTTGGCAAATTCAAAAAAAACAACCATCGGGTTTATTAAAGATATGACCAGAATACAACTACCGCATCACGCAATCACAACACAAAAATCAGGTTTCTTCACTAAGGGGCTGGCAATGTTTCTGATAATTGGTTTTATGTTTTCCATGAATACCCCCTTAACTGCTCAGACTAAGGTTGAGCATCACAAACAGACTGAACTATCAGCAATTGACTCGCTGGAATCGAATGTATCCGTCAAGGAAATCATTAAGAATAAAACACAGCAGGAAAGGTATGAAAACGAGCATTCTACCAGAAGAGCATACAACCTTATCTTTTATGTGGTGTACGTTTATTATAAAATTATAGGGTCGTTGCCTTCCCGCTAATTGGCAAACTCCCTGAGTTCTTCAATTTTTATTTTTCCTTCATAAAGTGCCCTGCCAATGATCACGGCATACACGCCCATGTCCTTCAGCCTGTGAATATCTTCTACAGACCTGACACCTCCCCCGGCAGCAATACACATATCAGGAAAATTGTCAACCATTTTTTGATATAATTCAAAATTAGGCCCTAACAACACGCCATCCCTGTTCAGGTCAATGACTTTCAGGTACTTCAATCCACGCATATTGAAATATTCGATGTGCTCGACAAGATCAATATCTGCCTTTTTTTGAAGAGCCTTGTAAACAATTTTATTATCGGCAACATTGGCCAGCATGGAAAGTTTTTCTCTTCCGTACGACATAATCCAGGAAGCGAAGAGTTCATTGTTGTTTACCGCTACACTTGAGACTGTAAAGTAAGTAGCGCCAAATTCCAGAACCTTGTTGATATCACCATCAGTGCGTATGCCCCCCATAAAATCAACCTTAAGCGTTGAATGTCCTACCAGCGTTTCAAGTGTTCCATAATTGACCGGCGATTCGCGCTTCATGCCATCAAGATCAACAAAATGCACCACCTCCATGCCATTGTCTTCCATCAATTTTGCATAATCGATCAGGTCGAAATTATAACTCAATTTATCCGAAAAATCTCCTTTTTTAATCAGGACAACTTTACCTTCGGAAATGGACAATGATGGGATTACCTTAAACATTTTACTATCTGAAGTGAGGCAACAAATAGGTAAAAAAAATGAAATATTGGAAATTTATGGAGTAGATTTTTTACTTAAGCTCTTTTCAATTGCCTGTGATCAGCTTAAACCCTTCACCATGTACGGAGATGATTTCAAGCGAGGGATCATCCTTTAGTAATTTTCTCAGTTTGGTGATAAAAACATCCATGCTCCGGGCATTGAAATAGGAATCATCCCCCCACACTTCCTTGAGCGCATGACTTCTTGATAATGTTTTATTTTTACTTTCGACAAGGACCTTGAGCAAAGCAGTCTCTTTGGTTGTCAGCCGGACTGACTTGCTGCCTGTTTGCAACATTCTTGTTTTTAAATTCAGTGTATAATTTCCAAATATCAGCATCTCCTGATCAATCCGCTCAGCAGATTGTCTGCCAACTCTGCGCATTACTGCGTTAATTCTCAGCAGCAACTCTTCCATACTGAAGGGTTTGGTTATGTAATCATCAGCGCCAATTCTCAGCCCTTTAATAGCATCTTCCTTCATTGATTTGGCCGTGAGAAAGATAATAGGCATATTTTTGTCCACACTTCTGATATCTTCGGCCAGCGAAAAGCCGTCCCGTTTCGGCATCATGATATCAAGAATGCACAGATCAAACTTTCCGTTTTTATAAGCTTCAAATCCCGCTTCACCATCCTTGCACAATGTGGTGTCCAGGCCCTTTATCTGAAGGTATTCGGCAAGTATTTGCCCGAGATGTTCGTCATCCTCCACAATTAAAAGTTTCATCTTATCCATTTAAAGGTAAATATATCTCAAAAGTACTGCCTTTTGCTATTTCACTTTTTACACTGATGCTTCCACCGAGGGCATCCAGAATGGTTTTTACATAAGTAAGCCCAAGCCCAAATCCCTTCACATCGTGAATGTTGCCCGTCGGAACTCGGTAAAATCGCTCAAATATCCTATTGAGCACCTCCCTGGACATCCCAATGCCCTTGTCAGTAACCTGTACAAGTATGCCTTCTGCCATATCCCTGGTAACAATGGTAATATCAGGTTTTTCATGGCTATATTTGTTGGCGTTATCAAGCAGGTTATAAATGATGTTGGTCAGGTGCACCTCATCCGCATTGACTTCCGCCTTGGTGGCCATGAAATCCTTCCTGATAATTCCATCTCTTTTTTCAATCTGAAGATTTATATTCGCCAGTGCCCGATCAATGATCTCATGCACATCCAGCGGCTCGAGTTTCAGCGTAAAATCCTTTTTCTCAAGCGTGGCCATTTGAAGTACCTTCTCAACCTGAAGACCAAGTCGCTTATTCTCAGCATCGATAATTGAAATATAACGCTTGAAAAAGGATTCATTTTTTTTGACCTCCTCATCCTGCAATGCTTCACATGCCAGCGAAACAGTAGAAATTGGCGTCTTAAACTCATGGGTCATATTATTGATAAAGTCGTTTTTAATCTCCGAAATCTTTTTCTGGGTGAGAATGGTATGCAGTGTGAATCCAAAAATGCCGATGATTACCAGGATAAGCAAAACTGAGGATAGCAATGAAATCCAGATTTTCCCAATCAAAAAAGTCTGTTGATCCGGAAAGTAAACAGCCAGGTAATTACCGGTCGGGATGATATCCTTTTTAAACAGATTGGTCCTGAAGTCAGAATTAAGGATTTCACGCTTGCTTTGATGGGTATTGGTCAATACCACACTATTATGATAGGCATCCACCACACCATATTCAAATTCTATATCGATGCCCTGGTTGCGCAGCGACGCGGAAAGCAGCGTTTGCAATTGGCGCGGATCAATGCGGTTTTCCAGCTTTCTTTCTTTAGAAAATAATTCATTAACTACCACAGTGACCAGTTCTGATTTTTCCTGAACTTTGGTAATGTACCTGCCTGCCTCATCACTGTATTCGACTACCGAATCGATATTGGCCTTTAGTTTATTCACTTCGATCAAAATACCCTCATCAATCCAGACTCCCTGCTCATTTTTAAAAGGTTGATCTGTCTCAATCTCCGGTCGAAATCTCTCCTGAACCTCAACTACACTGTCTGAGCCAAAATAAAACTTCTGAATATCTGCATCGGTCAACAAAAATCCTGCTCCGCTCTCACCGCCAGGTTTGCGGGTGAGCTTGATGCTATCGAGACCCAGCCAGATTTTATCGTCCTGGGAAAACTGCAACTTCCGGGCTGCCGTGTAAACGATCTCCTGTTTCTCCAATTGCTCTGATACAGAGTTGAGTGCATCCTGCACATCGTTTTTAAACCTGTCTTTGCTAACTGAAATGGCGTTATTGATCCAATACAACTGGAAGCTTATCAGGCCGATCAGGGTCAGACCCATTAATAAAATGATCCATTTGATATTTCTGCGCTTCATGCCGACAAAATTACGTCAATCATTACTAACAGATTCGATTTTAACATTTTTTAACATTCGTATTGATACTCGCAGAAAGTTTGATGGTTATAATCTGCTTTGCAATTGATATTTGAAATTGCACTCGTCATCGATAAATATTCATGTCTGAATAATGAAAGTTCTCAGAAGTTGCTCAGAGAAACTATAATCTCAGGAAATATTTTACCTTCCAAATATTGATTGAATAATTATGGCATAATACTAACTTTGCGGTGCTTTTTAGTGGAAGGGTTTCAGCCTTCCTTTTTTTTTACGTTTATAAACAAAAAAATGGAAATTGTAAATGACCAATACACCATTCAGGGACTTAGCCTGCTTGATGTAGTCAATGAATTTGGCAGCCCGCTGTATGTGTATGATGCGGAAAAAATCGGACATCAAATCGAAAGTTTAAAATCGGCTTTTCCGGGGCTGAAGCTCAGAATAAAATATGCTTGCAAATCGCTGACCAACATTTCCATATTAAAACTGGTGCGTGCCAGAGGCGCCGAACTCGACACCGTTTCTATCCAGGAAGTGGAGTTGGGTCTTCGTGCCGGTTTCAGGCCGGAAGAAATCCTTTTTACTCCAAACTGTGTTTCATTTGATGAAATCAAGGCTGCCATCGAGCTTGGCGTTATGATCAATATCGATAATATTTCGATCCTTGAGCAGTTTGGCCATGAGTTTCACAACACCGTACCCGTCTGTGTTCGCCTCAATCCGCACATCATGGCCGGAGGGAATAAAAAAATATCCACAGGCCATGTTGACAGTAAATTCGGGATTTCGATATTTCAGTTGCGGCATTTGCAAAGGGTGATCCAGTCAAATAACATCAAGGTAATCGGTTTGCATATGCATTCGGGATCTGACATTTTGGATGCCGAGGTCTTTTTGCGTGGGGCAGAAGTGCTCTTTGATGCAGCGATGGATTTCCCGGACCTGGAGTTTATTGATTTTGGCAGCGGTTTTAAAGTGGCCTACCGCGAGGGAGACGTCACCACCGACCTCAATGAATTAGGTGAAAAACTGACAAAAGCATTTAAGGATTTTTGTAAAGACTACGGGAAAAAGCTCGAGATCTGGTTTGAGCCCGGTAAATACATTGTAAGTGAGGCGGGTTATTTTCTGGTAAAAACAAATGTTATCAAAACAACGCCTGCAACTGTCTTTGTCGGGGTAGATTCAGGCCTGAACCATCTCATCAGGCCAATGATGTACGATGCTTATCATGATATGGTGAACATCAGCAACATCAATGGAACCAGGCGGATCTATACAATTGTCGGCTATATCTGTGAGACGGACACATTTGGTCTGGACAGAAAAATGAGCGAGGTGCACGAAGGCGATATCATCGCCATAAAGAATGCGGGTGCATATGGTTTTATGATGGCTTCGAATTACAACTCACGGCTTAGGCCTGCCGAGGTAATGATCATCGATGGCAAAGCAAAGCTGATTCGGAGCAGGGAAACTATGGAAGATATCTATAAAAACCAGATCGAAATAGAAATCTGATTTTTACCTGTTTGAATGCAACAATTGTCATTAGCCATACTTTTCAAGTTGGCTGATTAAAAGACGGAAGTCTTTTGGATAGGGCGATTCGATGGTTATAAAGTCACCGGACATCGTTGTGAGGCCAATGGAATAAGCATGCAGCGCCATCCGACTCATTATCGGTCTTTCTTCAGTTTGAGTAGGCTTGTATTTCCTTTTAATTTGCGAAAGAAATAATGGCGTACCTCCGTAACTGCCATCCGCTACAATCGGATGGCCTGCATATTTAAGGTGTACACGTATCTGGTGCCTGCGACCGGTAACGGGCAGGCACTCCACCAGGCTGCAGTTTTTGTATTGTTTCAGGGTCTTGAAAACTGTCAATGATTTTTTGCCTTGCTTAAAATCACAGGAAACAGGCCCGGAAGGCTTGACCAGCACCGGGATTTTCACTTCAAACTGACCAAAAGCCACATGCCCATGTGCTACGGCATGATACACCTTTTTGATCTCCCGATTTTGAAATTGCATGGAAATTGACCGAAAACTTTCCGGATTTTTTGCAAATAAGAGCACGCCGGATGTATATTTATCCAACCGATGACAATTTTTGATATCAGGATGCGATTTTTTAAGTGTTGACAATACATTTATTTCATCAACTCTATCATCAAGTGTAGCGTAACCAAGAGGCTTGTTGATAGCCAGTACATCCTCACTTTCAAATAGAATTATATCATCAAGGTTAATTTTCTTCATTAATTAATTTAATAGTTTATTTACGCACTTTTATATGACTGTTTTTCAATATTTTACCAAATTTAACTTTTCGATAAAACATTACATGAATCAGTAAAGAAATCTTTCAGGCAATTACCTTTTATCTATTTTCAGGAATTTTACCAAAAAAAATTGACCATGTTATTTCTACTTACATCATTTTTTCTGATCGCACTCACCATGGCCGTGGGTGTAGGCTACTCGGTGTCTTTATACATTGAAAGAGTTTTTAGAGAGAAATAGTCTGATAAGAGGCTATTAAGCATTATTTTGCTCAACAGACCAATTGTAAGGCTGTCCTTTTTTAAGCTTAAAGCTAAATTCTGATCCAACATTTGGCTCACT
>CAYZWN010000085.1:1256-16530 GCA_964482185.1 uncultured Roseivirgaceae bacterium | reverse complement strand
CAACACTCTATGAAAGACTTGGTGGCGAGCAGGGCATCATCGCCATCGTTGATGACGTCGTCGAAGCCCACATGAACAATCCTGCTGTAAGTTCCCGGTTTTTACCATATAAGGAAAGACCTGATTATCTGGCTCAGGTAAAGAAACATACTGTCAACTTTTTTTGTGCAGGCTCGGGAGGTCCGCAAAAATATGAAGGCAGAGATATGACCACAACCCATAGAGGCATGAATATCAATGCAACCGAATACATGCATGTGATCGATGATGCAATGGGCGTACTCGATAAACATGGCATTGATGATACAACCAAAAAAGATGTACTGATGATATTCTATTCTTTAAAAGAAATGATTATTGGGAAATAGTCAACAATATATTTGACTGCTGCACGTGGCCTGCAGATCTGCTGAATATCAAATTTCAAAAACAATGTCGTGGTGTAAACCCTCATATCTTCAAAAAAAATGAGGGTATTTTTTATCATGGCTGAATGATAATGCTCCGGATTAAATCCACAGAATTCTTCTGAATTTTGTGCTCTCCTTCGCCTTCGCCTAGCCGCTTCGGCAGAGCAAGGCTACTCCTTCGCATAAACGCTTCGGCAGAGCAAGGCTACTCCTTCGCATAAACGCTTCGGCAGAGCAAGGCGGGACAATGCAAGAAAAATGTGCAACCCAAAAAGTTCTTGATCATTGTCGACCACTGTCACCAGTTGTGGCATTCCTCAAAATTTGGCACCAACAATTTTCGTTATCGGGATTAATCCTGCACCCAATGAATTCATCATCCGTAAATCACAAAACCATCGCTTTTTGTGATGAATAATCCGGGTTAAGTATTGGTGAAGTCAGGTTGTCTGAATAAGGGCCTACAAACTGTAATGCTGCATTTATTTGGCCAGTGGTAGACTTTCTTCAAAATTGCAGACAATCCACAGGAAAACCTTATGCCCTGGAAAATGGATGTTTAATAATGAAATATAAGAAGTGCTTTATGTTCACATGTAAAAATCTGGCCATGTACCATTGGAATATTTACATTTCAATTTTCAATTACTTAAAAAATATAGTTTGCAGGCCGGATATTTTTTTTAGCATCTATCTATTGCTATATTTTGCGATTAATCCTTTAGTTTCGAGGTTTTCAATGCTAATGCACTGCAAATGTTATTAATAGTCTTATCGGGTTTTATTTTGGGAATGCTCTTTCCGGTATTCGGGAAATACCTAAAACAAAAAGCTTCCATTATTCTCACTGCGCTTCCCTTAAGTCTTTTTATTTATTTCTTAATGCAGATACCCGCAGTTAGTACCAATGAAAAGCTTTTGTTTGAATATCAATGGGTTCCTTCATTGGGCATCAATATTGGCTTCAACCTGGACGGACTGAGCCTGTTATTTGCACTACTGATTACAGGAATCGGCACCCTCGTCTATTTCTACACATCCTCTTATTTGAAAGGGCATCAATATCTCGATCGATTTTATGGCTACCTAAGTGTGTTTATGGCATCTATGCTGGGATTGGTGTTTGCAGACAATGTTATCACATTATTTATTTTCTGGGAGCTCACCAGCATTAGCTCTTTTTATCTTATTGGCTTTAACAATGAAAGTGAAAAATCACGAAAATCGGCAATCATTGCGCTGGGCATTACCGGTTTTGGAGGTTTGTTTTTGTTGGCAGGTGGTGTACTCCTGGGCAGTATAGCCGGTACCTATTCACTTGCAGAAATGCTGCAATCAGGTATTTCCATACAAGAGCATGGTCTTTATGTAACTGTTATTGGCTTTGTATTTATGGCCGCATTTACCAAATCGGCCCAGTTTCCTTTTCATTTTTGGTTGCCTGGTGCCATGGCTGCTCCTACGCCTGTATCCACATATCTGCACTCTGCCACCATGGTTAAAGCTGGAATTTATTTATTAGCACGATTTAGCCCTTTACTTGGTGACCATCCCTACTGGAATACCACCCTGCTGATCGTCGGCGGCATTACCATGACTTATGCAGCCATACACGCAATTTTTCGCAACGACCTCAAAAGCATTCTTGCCTACTCTACTGTATCGGCGCTTGGTGTACTTGTATTTCTCATTGGTATTGGCACGGATAAGGCTTTATTGGCTGCCGGCTTATTTATTTTGATTCATGCGCTGTATAAGGCTACCTTGTTTTTGGTAGCCGGTATAATCGATCATGAAACAGGCACCCGGGATGTAACCCGTCTGGCCGGACTCCGAAAGGTAATGTTGCCAGTAGCCATTGCGGGCTTTCTTGCTGCCGTTGCCAATGCGGGCATACCTCCGGCTCTGGGCTTTGTTGGTAAGGACCTGATTTATGAGTCGACCATGGGTTTTGAGTCGTGGGCTGCCCTTCTTACCGGCATTGCCATCCTGGTTAATGTACTTTTACTTTATGCGGGATTTCAGGCAGGCATCCGGCCCTTTGCCGGCAAGCTTCCTGAAGCATTTAAAGATGCGCATGCGCCCTCATTTATATTATGGGCGCCGCCTTTATTACTATCGATACTGGGTATTTTATTTGGCTTGTTTCCCGGCTTGATTGAAAATAGCCTGATAAGGCCATTATATGCTGCTATGACGGGTGAAACTTCAGATTTTCATTTGGCGCTATGGCATGGATTCAATTTTATATTATTGCTCAGTGCGGTCACGGTCACATCGGGTATTGCCTTGTATTTTTTCATTAAGCCATCTGTGGCCATAATGCAAATGACCGACCGGTACCAAATTGCTTCACCCCAAAACATCATAACTTTCATATCGGGCAAGGCATATGATTTTTCTTTAAAAACCACCTCTACATTGCAAAACGGACGATTAAAAAATTATCTGTTAACCATATTCTTTTTTATAATTGCCCTCATTGCTTACAAATTGTTTTCTGAGGTAAGTCTGTACGTTGACTACAATAAGTTATCTGAACTTACCATATATGAGGTGGTCATCTTACTCATTATGTTTGCAGCGATCATTTTCACGGTATTTGCAAAATCAAGGTTGGTGGCGGTATCTTCCATGGGCATAGTTGGCTATTCCATTTGTTTGCTGTTTGTTTTTTATAGCGCTCCTGATTTGGCTATGACTCAATTTACCATAGATACGCTCACTGTAATTCTGTTTTTACTGGTTTTGTACAGACTGCCAAAATATTTGGTGCTTTCTAATTCCCGTGATAGATTGAGAGACGGCATTGTTGCTTTGTCTTTTGGTGCGCTCATCACCATACTTACACTGGAAGTGCTGAACGAACCTATAAGGAAGGCTACCAGTCAGTATTATGCTGAAAATGCCTATGTACTGGCCAAAGGTAAAAATGTTGTGAATGTGATTTTGGTTGACTTCAGAGGTTTAGATACCATGGTTGAAATAACTGTGCTGGTGATTGCAGCTCTCGGGGTGTATAGCTTGCTAAAACTGAATCTTAACAAAAGTGAAACGAATTGATCTATGAAGAGCATTATTCTTAAAACTGCTTCAAATTATTTATTGCCGCTGTTGCTGCTATTTTCAGTATTCATATTGTTGAGGGGGCATTACCTGCCCGGTGGCGGCTTTGTCGGCGGACTCATAGCATCCATCGCTTTTGTACTACATTCTTTTGCCTATGGCCTGGAAAACACCCGATCTATAATCAGAATCCACCCTATGATACTCATGCCGCTCGGATTAGCTTTGGCTCTGATAAGCGGTTTTTTACCCTTGTTCTCAGAATTGCCATTTATGACCGGCCTTTGGTTTGCCGACCCAATACCTGTGGTAGGCATGATCGGCTCTGCCTTATTTTTTGACCTTGGGGTTTATTTGGTTGTATTAGGCGTAACCCTTACGATTATTTTCACCATATCTGAATCGCTCTAATATGGAAATACTGTTGGCAATAATGATCGGAGTGCTCTATGCAGCAGGCTTGTACCTGATGTTGCGAAGAAGTATGGTAAAGTTAATTTTAGGCCTGATTTTATTGGGCAATGGAGCAAATTTATTGATTTTTCTACTGGGCAGAATTACCAAAGGCCATCCGCCTATCATACCCGGAGACTCGAAAATATTTACAGAGATATATGCTGATCCGGTACCTCAGGCACTTATTCTTACTGCCATAGTTATCAGCTTTGGCTTGCAAGCCTTTTCTATAATATTGGTTAAAAAAGCCTATGGGGTGGTCAAAACAGATGACCTGGATCAAATGAACACTACAGACAGAAACTAATGGCAGATAATTTAATTGTTCTACCCGTAATTTTTCAATTATTTATTGCGGTTTTGCTTTTGGCTTTTAGACAAAAAATTCAGGCGCAGCGCTTTTTAAGCATTGTTTTGAGCATAGTTGCGTTGATGATGTCTGTATGGCTTTTTGCCGAAGTTTGGCAAAATGGCATTGTTACCATGCAAGCGGGGAATTGGAGTGCTCCTTTTGGCATTACTCTGGTTGCCGACGTACTTAGCTGTACACTGGTATTGCTCACTACCATCTCAGGACTTGCCGTCACTGTGTTTTCGGCAGCCACCATCGATAAAGAAAGGCAGAAATTTGGATACTTTCCGGTATTGCATTTTTTAATCATGGGATTGAATGGCGCTTTTTTAACGGGCGATATTTTTAATCTGTATGTATGGTTTGAAATTATCATTATTGCCTCGTTTGTGCTGATTACGATTGGTGCTGAAAAAGATCAGTTGGAAGGTGCCATGAAATACGTGACTATGAATTTACTGGCTTCAGCCATCTTTTTGACCGCCATAGCCATGTTGTATGGTTTGGTGGGCAGCCTGAATATGGCTGACTTGTCACTGCGTGTGGCTGAGATAGAAAACAGGGGTTTGGTCAATGTCACCGCTTTGCTGTTTTTTGCCGGCTTCGGCATCAAATCGGCTATTTTTCCATTGTATTTTTGGTTGCCTGCTTCTTATCATACACCGCCTTCGGCAATTTCTGCCATATTCGGAGGCTTGCTTACCAAAGTAGGGGTGTACGCCCTGCTTCGAATTTTCAGCCTGATATTCTATGGCGATGCGTTTACCTTCGACCTGATTTTGGTGATTGCCATATTTACACTTTTTAGTGGGGGTATTGGCGCTTTGGTGCAAAGTAATATTCGCAAGGCCTTTTCATACCTGATTATATGTCATATTGGTTTTATGATCGCTGGTTTAGGCATGTTTACCACTGTGGCGATTACTGGTGCTATATTTTATCTTATCCACGATATTGTAGTAAAAACCAACCTTTTTATGGTGAGTGGCCTGATACTGAAAATAAAAGACTCGGAAAATATAAAAAAACTGGGCGGACTGTACGCTGAATATCCAAAAATATCATTGCTCGTGGCCATTCCTTTATTTTCATTAGTTGGCATACCGCCATTGTCGGGTTTCTGGCCTAAGCTTTCATTGATACTCGCCGGTTTTGAAACCTCAAATTATGTATTGATTGGCTTTATACTTTTTGCCAGCTTTATTACATTATTTGTAATCGGAAAGATTTGGGCAGAGGTATTTTGGAAAAAAGGTGTTGAAAATGTGGGGCAAAGCTCATTTCAAAATTTCGATACTGTTTCGGCCGGACAAAAAAGAATGATGGTATTGCCCATCGTATTTCTGAGTATAGTTTCTTTATGTATAGGTTTTGGTGCCGAATATATCCAGATTTTATCGCAGCATATAGCTGGAGAATTAATGGAACCGGTAAATTATATCCAGGCAGTGCTCGGCGATTCACCCTTTAACACTTTACCAAAATGACGAAACACTTTTTAATGAACATATTGCTCACCATGATTTGGGTGGCACTTACAGGCGCATTTACATATGTCAACTTCCTTTTTGGTTTTATACTGGGGTTTATAATCATGTGGTTAATTAGTCTGCATGGAAACGACAGAAAATATTTCATGGTGATACCCAAAACCATAGGTTTCATATTATTTTTTGTTTACGAACTCGTTAAGGCCAATATTCAGGTTGCCTATGATGTAGTTACTCCCCGTTTTTTCATGAAGCCCGGCATTGTGAAGGTGCCTCTTACTGCAAGCTCAGATATGGAAATTACTTTGCTGGCCAATTTGATTTCATTGACACCGGGTACTCTAAGCCTTGATGTGTCTGATGACAAAAAAGTATTGTACGTGCATTCTATGTATATTAAAGATAAAGATCAGTTTATCGATGGCATAAAAAATGGATTTGAAAAACGCTTATTAGAAATAATCCGATGAATGTTTACGATTATCTTTATTACATAATATTACCGGTACTTGCTGTATCGGTTTTGTTACTGTTTGTGCGCTTCCTGCGCGGTCCCAGTATTTCTGATCGAGTGGTGTCGCTTGATTTACTCATCACTACAGGTATTGGCATTATTGCTGTTTATAGCATTATAACCGACCAACCCACCTTTCTGGATATTGCCATGATTCTTGGACTCATAGCATTTTTGGGTACCGTGGCCTTTTCGTTTTATCTTGAAAAAGAAAGAAATAAATGAGAGACTTCATTATTATTTTATTATCATCATCAGGTGCTTTGTTCATTTTTTTGGCCGCTGTGGGTTTAGTGCGGATGCCGGATCTTTATCTTAGAATCTCTGTTACCACCAAAGCCGCAACCCTGGGCATAGGGTTGATTCTGGTGGCGTCTGCGGTATATTTTAATGATATGTCTGTTACTTCAAGGGTAGTTGCCATTATTTTATTTATACTGCTCACCGCGCCGGTTGGCGCACATATGATCGGACGTGCATCTTATTTCAGAGGGATCAGGATGTGGAAAAAATCTGTTATGGACGATTTACAGGGCATGTATCAGGAAAAAACACATGAATTGAAGAGTGACTCTAAAGACATTCAAAGCCCTGATGATTCGGCTAAAGAGATTCCCTCCAAAAGACTTAGTCCTGATGATTAAAGCTTGATCTACAATCTCATGGTAATCCAGGAATCAAAATTGGAACGAGCCGCAATTTGATGCAGGCATATTTTAGTTAGCGGCAGGATTTGAGGCGGTTACAGTTTTGCGGAAAGATTTCTTACATAACCGGGCTTTCGCCCAGGGACTTCTTCGAAGAATTCAGAACATAAAAAGCCCTTTATCTCATCAAAAAGCAAAGGCGTAGTGCCAAACAGATTGCTTTAGAAATCGGCATTGAAAACACCTTCTGTTTTAAAAAATGCTTTCAAAAAGGATATGGCATGCTGCCATAAAATCCGGTAAGTAGGGTCGTGGCCGGAATCAAATGAATTGAAACTTTGAGCTTTTGTTATGATTAGTGTACATACGCAGCATGATTGTATTTAATTTTGAGTATTGAATGATCATCAACAACAAGCTTTCTTCCTTTTGATATTTTGTATTTTCAGATCAATTATTCATTCACTTATGGTACGTTTGCTAATCTTTATCCTTTTGTTAAGAAAACATATTTTTTTAATTGCTAACTTTAAGCGATCCAAAACTTTTATACCGCATTGCAAAGGCAACTTATAGTATTTTTTTATAACGCTTAATATCTTAGAAATATGTTAGACAATCTGATGGATCAATCTTTCTACGAATTTCCATCCTTTCAAGTGGCCCTGGTTTCTTTGCTGCTCGCTTTTGTGCTGAGCACGGTAGTGGCATTTACTTACAAGCTGACCTATCGGGGCATTGGATATTCCGGGAGTTTCTTCCAGGCCATGATCCTGTCGTCCATCGCGACGGCTACCATCATCATGGCTGTGGGCAACAATGTTGCGGTTGGCTTCGGAATCATCGGGGCCATTGCCATTATCCGTTTCAGGACACGGATCAGTGAGCCAAGAAATATTATATTCATTTTTGCCAGCATCGGTGTAGGTATTGCCGCAGGTGTTTATGGCTACGCGATCGCCGTTTCGGGGACCATCATTTTTTGCCTCGTTGCTTTCTTACTCCACTTTTCGACCCACAACAAGTCGAGTTTGTTTTTATATTCCATCAATTTTTCACTGACTACAATCGAAACGATGCCTGCCGTAAAGGCATATCTCAACGAAAACTGCGACACGATGCATCTTATGAGCATAAACGAAAGAAAAGTTGGTGATGAGCGCTTTGAATTTCAAATAACCCTGAAAGACCACGTGGACCACCAGGTATTTTTCAGGAATCTGAGAGCTATTGAAGGCGTGGAAAATCTGAGACTTACACGGAAGGAAAATGTAGAAAGACTGTGAGCTTGTTCAAAAAATATTTATTGCTAATCATCTGGGCGGGAATATTGGTTTTTCTCCTGCTCATATCGCTTGTTTTCAAAGATCAGAACACCGCGATCATGGCTCAGGTAGAGCCCATGAAAATAGCCGTTAGCTATCACAAGGCTGTTCGTGTACTTGAAATATATGCATTGCCGGGACAGCAGGTCTCCCCCGGTGATTTGTTGGTTAAGGTGGAGAGGCCTGACCTTGCACTGGATGTGGAGCGAAAAAAGAATGATTTAAAATTGCTTACAATAGAGTCGAACATGCTTGAAACCAGCTTTAAAGAAAAGCAAAAACTCCTCGAAGTTGAGTATGAACTAAAGTTTGAAAAACTTGAAGCCAGATTGGAACAACTAAAGGTGACAGAATTAAGTAATAGAAAGATTTCAGGCCAGTTTAGTGCCATAGCCGGTTACCCGGAGATTAACACCGAAAACGAAAAGTCTTATCTGGAAATCGAAATCGTAGCACTGCAGACCGAGCGGAGGCAAACCGAAAAAACATATGCCTATGAGCGCGGCATGAATAAATCCCTGTATAGCGAAAGGATAAATTCCCTGAAAATAAAAGAACTTCAATTTCTCGAAGAGCTGGCCGCTTTGGAAGAGGAACAACATCAACTGATCAGGCGTGCGCATACGCATGGTACGATCGGTGCGGTCAACGCTCAACCCGGTGAGTTACTCCCTTCATATACCACTATTATGTCTATTTATGAGTTTAACCCAACGGTAATCAGGGCCATTATGAATGAACAGCATAAGCATGATGTGGAGATTGGGCAGCTTGTACAGGTAGAGTCAGTGAACAGAAGATATAAAATCGAAGGGGAAATATCCGAGGTTGGCTCCCGGATAATCGAATATCCCAATCGGCTCAATACCAATCCGAATATGGCCATGTGGGGAAGGGAACTTTTTATTAAAATTCCTGCAAACAACAACTTTCTGAATGGTGAAAGAGTGATTGTGTCCGTAAAGAGATAGGCTTATGCACTTGAGGTTTTTATTTTTTTTTATATTCTATAGTTGGTTCACTGTATTTCCTGCCAAAAGCCAATATACCTTTGAAGATTTTCTTGGTACGGCAAAGCAGGATCTTTCTCTGGAGGCGACGCGGGCAAAACTCGATTTTTTAAGAAACAATAACTTTAATGGCCCATGGATTAGCCGCTTAGAATTTCGTTTCGGCTCAAGAGATGCAGACTGGAGCCAGGAGGACTTTCGTCTCAGGATTACACCGGCGAATCCCGGCGAATTGAAAGCCTGGAAGCGATACTATGACGATCAGCGGGCACTGCTCAACCTGGAGTATAAAGACAACCTCAACAGGGCCCTGAAACGACGCTATTCACTGGCTATTGATCATATATCTGAGTCTGTTAAAAAGGAAGTACTTGAAAATCATTTGTTGAAAAACAAGCAGGTAATCGAACTCATTAACGCCGGTGGCGGCGCATACCGGCTTGAAATCAGTGATTTAATTGATGCCCAGAGGGATGAATTAAAAATCAGTCTTGACATTCAAAACTCAAACATAAGAATCGATGAACTAGATTTCTACATCAGGGATATGTTTAAAAATACAGGTGAGGTTGACTGGTCTGCTGTGGAAATAATCAGTATAGAGGATGTTTTGTTACTATTTGAAGAGCTTAAACTCAAACCTGATGGCAGGCACATTAACCTGGCAAATATGGAGCAAAGACATGCGCTTGCTGCGGGTAGATTTAATATTGAAAAATCCGAGTCGCTCAGGAATATTGGTTTTTTTCAGGCCAATTACAATACAAACCGCGGGGAAGGTTTCAGCGACCATTTTGGTTATCAGATAGGCATTCGCATACCAATCGTGAATCCGGATAAGCCCGACCTGAACAGGCGGAAACTGGCAACAATGGGACACGATGCAGAAATGGAGGCCAGAGAAGATGAGTACCGAAGGCGCAAGGAATTTTCTGAACTGCTCATGACACGTTATCAGGCACAATACAATGAAATCAAGGAAAAATTATCCTTTGTCGCAAATCAAAACATCCTGCAGTTTCAGCGTCAGGATAAAGCTCCGGGTATTCGCGATCTGATAAAATTGAATGAATTTCAAATCTCGTTGTTGATTAAAAAGAACGATATTGAAATGGCCATTTACGAAAACTACATGGAATATCTCGATCTCTGCGGAATGATTGCAGAAACGCCGCTCAAAAACTATCTGTCAAAGAACCTTACGGAGTTTTAGAAATAATCCAAACATTCAGGGCATGCGGTGCAAAGACTTGCCCCAACTTATACACGATTGGCAGGAAGGTGAACCTGCGGATTTATAATTCTCCTAAATCCTCCTCCATTTCCTCCATCACAGGTGTTTGGTCCTTTATTTTCATGTCGTTGTATCCGGCCAGTATGCTGACAAAAATCATGATGCCCAAAGTATAATAAACAAATGAGGGCACGGGAACCGGATCGCCGGCTGCGTAGGAATGCAAACCGGACAGATAATAATTCACCCCGAAATAAGTCATGAGTACAGAAGCAAAACCAAACATAGACAGAAAATTAAAAGAGAAAGTGCTGCGCATGCCGGGGATCAATCTCATATGGAGAATAAAGGAATACACGATGATCGTCACAAGCGACCAGGTTTCTTTTGGATCCCATCCCCAATATCTCCCCCATGATTCATTTGCCCAGATGCCACCAAGAAAGTTGCCCATGATCATTAAAATCAAGCCTATTGTGAGCGCAAGCTCGATAATAAGCGTTAGTTCACGCAAGGTGAGGTTCAGACGCATATGGTTATCCTTAGTGCGGAATATCATAATGCACAGGTTGAGCATCCCGGTAAGACACGCCAATCCAAAAAAGCCATAACTGGCCGTAATTGTGGCCACATGAATGGTGAGCCAGTAGGACTTAAGTACCGGAACCAGATTGGTAATTTCGGGATTGAGCCAGCTCATATGGGCGGTAAGCAGTGTAACGCCCGCCAGAAGCGCCGTGACAGAAAGTATAATCGGCGATCGCTTCATAAACATAAAACCGGCCAGCATGGTAGCCCAGGCAATGTATATCATCGACTCATAGCCATTGCTCCAAGGGGCATGATCTGCAATATACCAGCGCATGATAAGTCCGGCTGTTTGTGCTAAAAATCCAAGGAATAATATGCCCGTCAGCACCCATAGTACAGTTTTAAACTGAAGCGACGGATTGAAAATCTGTGCAAAGAGGAACGCAAAAAGAATAACCCCAACAGTCATAAACAGCGGAAAGAGTGCCTTAAAAATGTTGAGATTGTTATATAATACTTCCATATTGGTTCTGGCTGACGGAGGAATCAGCTCACCTCCTATTTCAATCTGGAAAGCTTTTAGCTGATCAAGTGCAGCATCGGCACCTTTGTAGTTATTGCTTACAGCCGCCTCCCTGATTTGAGAAATGTAATTCTGGAAGATCTCCATACCCCGGTTGCCGGTTTCTGTGCGGCCATGGTCGTGCATATCCAGCGGCGATTCCCAGTGGTCAAATGCATTGTCCTTATTCGGCAGGATTTTTAGCAAACTACCTGTAAACGCCATGAAAGCCACATTCACCCTTTCGTCCACGTAGATCAGCTCTTTGTCAAACATATTGCGGAGAGCCGGCTTTTTCGCATACGACTCGTCAACCTGGGCTTTTAGTTTGTACTGACCTTTGTCATTGAAAAAATCTATGAAGCGGGCATGATTACCGCTTATTCCAAGCAAACTTTTTAGAGCATCGTCGCTGACCTTAATCATTGGCTGCTCCTGCCAATATCCGCGGTTCAGAATCATGCCCAGAAATACCTGGTCGGAGGTTAGCCCTTCAAATTTGTTTTTTTTGTAAATTTTAACCAGAACCTGGCTAGAAATGGTATTCACCGGTATGATTCGGCCATCCTTATTCTGAATAAGCACTTTGCCAAATGACGCGGCATGCTCCTTGTTTACTGCCTGGCGATTTTGGGCCATAGCCATGCCCGATACAAGCAAGAGGATAAGCATGGCTGCGGATGACACAAGTTTCTTCCGCTTTTCATGAATTTCCTTCAGCTGCTGCGATATGCGGCTGAACCTGGTCTTTTTTGTAAAAAAGGAAACAATCAGGCTGCCAAACAAAAGAAAATACCCAATGTAGGTGACCACGGTTCCAAGGTAGTCATGGTTCACGGAAAGAATGGTACCCTGCTCATCGGTATCATAGGAGGATTGATAAAACCGATAACCACGATAATCAAGGATATTATTCATGTAAATCCGGTATGGCATTTCTACCCCTTTTTCCTGGTCGATCACTGTAACCTCGCTGGCAAAAGAAGACGGGCTGTTTGAGCCCGGATAGCGCTCGAGTATAAATTCATTCAATCTTAAGGCAAAAGGCAACTGCCAGGCCTGATTCCCAAATTTTACCGATACCATGTTTCCTGCCATGTTAACCCGACCCCAGGTGCCATATTTCAGGAATAATTTTTCAGTGCGGTCGGATCCTTTTACATTCACCATCATGATTTTCTCACCGGTTTCGTTTTCACCGGCAGGCACATAAGCAGCTACAGCGCGATCCTTGTAATCTTTTATCATAAAATTGACTCCCGGATAATTGAAGATTTGCATGGTTTGCACCGGCTGGAACCCTTGTTCCAAATTTGAGACATTTACCTCCTCCTCCTTTAGCAGCAATCTTGATGGAGCCATCAAAAGCTGTCCGTTTTTTAGTGTGAATCTGATTTTCGATGTGTCGGTTGTGTCACCGAATGACACACCTATCCCCTGAATTATGGCCGATTGACCATACGCAAGAAATACATCCTTTCGCCCCTGCGGACCCACAGAAAGCAAATTGATTAAAGGTGTACCTCCCGGATTTTCGACAAGTGCCTGAACGGCATTGGGCATATACCGCTCGACGGAAACATGGAAGGATGATTGCCCAAGAGCAATATCTTCATCAAAAATGTTTTTGTTTACAGGCGTTAGCCAAATCCGTTTGTTTACCGATTTGGAACTCGCTTCCTGCTCAATATGCGCACTGAAATAAACATCCATGGAGATGTATTTATCGGTTGTCACGCCTTCGCGAATGTGCATTTGGCCCTCAAAACCAATGTATCTGGTTATGGCAGCCCCGACTATAATGATGATCAGCGAGAGATGAATGACAAGTATGTTAAGCTTGCTTTTTCGGTATAATTGCCTGGTAAATATCATCCCTGAAAAATTGATGATCATTAACAGCATCAAAGCTTCAAACCATTTTGCGTTGTAGATCAGCATCTTTGCCGTTGTTGCGTCAAAGTCATTTTCGATAATGGTGGCATAACCAATTGCAATGGCAAAAACAATGAGTAATATACCCATCAGGGTGCCAGAAAAAAGAAACTTAATGTATTTCATCGCCTCGTACTTAATTCAAAAACTTAACCCAACAACAAATAAGCAGGTTATACTGGTCAAAAAGAACCTCTTCGGCCAAAATAAACCCAATCCGCCTGGATAAACTATGACATTTGTTAGTTATTGGCGAGTTTCTATAATTAAAATCACGGTTTCGCAGAAAAACCGTGATTTGCAACATAAGGTCTTTTAACTAACGGTTAATATAAATATCTGTGGCATTCTGCGCATACCCCTTCCTCCCAGCCGTCTTCAAGTTCTTTAGGATGCACAAATTCCATTGCATCAATTATCGACGAAAAGAGCTCCTCTCCTTCCCTGCCCTGCAGAACTATTGTATGACAAATATTGCAATCTTTACGAATGACGTGTCCATCCTCGCTTGTATGATTGTCGTTGTGGCATCTGAAACATCCGTTATAGGCCTTATGGCCTATGTGGCTATCGTACTCATCCCAGCTTACACCCATGGCCGGAAAAATATTCCTGGCAAATTCAAACTTCATCCCGGCAATTGCCTGATTGATGTCTTCGCTTCGCTCCTGCGCAATTTCAGGATAGTTTTCTTCATAAAACGCCCTGGTATAAGAATCAATTTCTGTGAAAGCCTCGTCCTTGGTATCGTATGGATCAACAAACAAATCCATAGCAATCTTTTTAATAAACGGCAGATCTTTTGGGATGTCTCCTGATATCAGCGCATGATCAATGAATTCCTGTGGCGTATAATAATGATGTGAGGGCCGGTTATGACAATCCATACAATCCATCTCCCTTATTTCTGCCTCGGCAATCTTTTCATCACTCAATGCGTTGTCTTCATCGATATAAATGATTTCTTCGCCGGTTGCCAGGTTGGTATATTTGACCCAGGGTATGTCTTTCCGGTTATCTCTTTTTGGGATATACTCGATTTTAATATCGGGGTTGATGTGCCAGTGAATACCTTCAGAAAGGCCAAGCGCACTGTGCTGCGGGCCGATCTTCATTTTCAAACTGATGTTCCATTCGGTATTGAGGCTATCCGTAAGGAAATGTTTGGTTTGCCTGAGTTGCTGAGCATAAAACTTTTCAGGCCAGTGACATTTTTCGCAGGTTTCTCTTGCCGGTCGCAGATCATGAATCGGTGTCTGTATCGGTCGGGAGAAGTCGTCGGTTAGCACTGCATAAACCTGCCTAAGGCCTGCTAATTTTGACCTTACATACCAGCCGGCCCCTGTACCAACGTGACAATCTACACAAGCGACCCGGGCATGAGGAGAATTCTGGTACGCTACGTATTCCGGCTCCATTACTTCATGACAAAGCGTTCCGCAAAACTCAGTCGATTCAGTGTAGTGAAATGCCTCATAGCTGCCCATGGCAGATAATAAAAAAAGTACAATGGTTCCTATTGAAAAAATCAAAGTGGCATTCCGGTAGCGGGAAATATTTAAATCCAGAACAGGCCAGTTTTTTTTAATTGCTTCCGGGGCGCGCTTCTTTCTTTTCTTCACTTCGATCATCATACCAAGAGGTATGATAAGAAGTCCCAGTATAAGAAAAATTGGAAGGATGATGAAAACAAAAAGCCCGAGGTAGGAGCTGGTATTTTCATATAAATATCCAACCACACT
>CAYZWN010000085.1:0-1156 GCA_964482185.1 uncultured Roseivirgaceae bacterium | reverse complement strand
CTTAAGTTAAAAAATATTCTCACCAATAGAAAGCAAAACATCTGATAATAATGCACTTACACTATTGTCAAATGTTTTAAAATCCTTCCGCCCGAGTATAAAGGAAATCGCTAAAAACAAAAAAAGGGAAGCAAGCTTCCCTTCACATAAAAACCAATATTAATGATTTACTATTCTGCCAATGAACGCATATAGTTAACAACCATCCAACGGTCTTCCTCTCCTCTTATTTTCTTCTCGAAGTTTGGCATTTCATCACGTCCGATAAATGATTTGTAATATAGCTCCCCATCTGTTTGCGCCTGTACTTCTGCTGAAGTTAAATCTCTCATGTCAGTATCAAGCTCGTTTGCTTTGGTTCCATCACCATAGCCTTCTTTTCCGTGGCAAGAACGGCAGTGCTGTTTGTATAGGTCTTCACCAATTCCATCGCTATCGGCACCGGCATATTTGTTCTCCATATTTTTGTACTTAGCCGGAGTTTCCCAATCTGTCTGAGGTGCCGTAAAAGCCACCAATACTACCGTAAAAGCAGCAATTGCACCAAAAGTTAACATTGAATTCAATCTCGTTTTCATTGTATTATAAATTTAGGTTTCAAGATAATTACATTTGTTCAAAAATCGCACCAGAAATTAATAAAGCATCAGGCGGCTTTCTTAAGTTTGATCAATTTACTAATTGACAGGAAAAAATGATACCATGCGCCCAACAAAATTATAAAAACCGATACAATCATCCAAAGAGGTGCCTCATCAGTGAATAACTGTCTTGGCAAAGGTTGCAGTTCATAGGAAACCGGAACGCCCCAGGCATAGCTGCCCATTTTAGTGACAGTGCCATATGTGTCATCATCCTCTATATTGGCAACAAAGGTAATCATACCTTCACTATCTCCGGGCAAATCGTCTGCAATCTCAAGTTCCCCAATCCCGTCCTCGTCAGTAATCATGTCATCGAGCGGCAATATGCTAAATAGTCTTTGAATGCCTATATTAATATTGAGGTCTTCGACTGGTATTCTTTCACCATTAGGATCTTTGGTAGTAGCGAGCACTTTCAGGTATTTCACTGAATCGATCACTTCAAAAATAAATTCAAAATCCAGATCCACGACCGTAATTTCGCTTTCTACCGAACGGTATTGATCATCTCC
>CAYZWN010000084.1:0-16946 GCA_964482185.1 uncultured Roseivirgaceae bacterium | reverse complement strand
TTCAGCCATGGCGAGAGCGGTTACTACGTTGCGGTTACGGTCGTTGAAGAGGGCGAGGGCTTCCTGGGTTTCTTCAAAATTTGCTTTGGCCTCATCGTAGCGCTCCTGAATAAAATTGAAATTTTCTTTGGCCTTACTCACCTTATAGTCTGTCACATGCCTTGTGAGCAAATCGATACTCAATTGCGCAAGTTCGGCGGCTGCCATGGCATCCGGCATCTCTGAAGTTAAGGTTAAAATACCGGTTTTAGTGTCAACGGAAACTGATATCCGCTCCCTATATTGTTCGAGTAGCTCTGTATCCTCTTTATTGAGCCGGATGATTTTTTTGGCATCATTTTCTGATGGAGGCAGTTCATCCGCTTTGGGTGTAAGCCATTTCTTAACCTGGAAAGGCAAGCCGATGGTATATTTCACAAGCACTCCAAGAAAAGACGGTTGGTCAATTTCCTTGAAGTATTGGTAGGAGCTTATCGTGGTATCCTGCTTTTCAAACCGGAGGGGCTGTTTCCAGATGTTTAATATAAATGGTACGCTCTGTGCAATCTGCGGGTATAGATCGGGTGTTAATGCGCCGGTACCGCTCATGTCGATGTTGATGCCGGCAAGTCCTGCCAGGCTGCCCAGGCCTCCCAGGTTGGGCTTTGTGCCTTCCTGGCTTTCAGGCATCAGCTTGCAGGAAGCCTGGTATTCCACCTTACTCCCAAAAGCGATCACCAATCCGATCACAAAGAAAACTGCCGTCACCTTTATGATCAGCTTTCTGCCCGCCCAGATGGTTTTGGCTACTTCGATCAGGTCGATCTCATCGTCTTTGATGATGGGGTTGTTTTCGTCGTATTTTTCTGCGTTCTCTTTCAATGATTAAAAATATTGCTGCAAAAATAGCATTAATTGTGGATCAATGGTTAAATGTCAAAAGCATTTTGCTTAAAAACATACCCGCCGGCTTTTTACTTCCTCTTTTTTCTAACCCACCTCCAACGCTCGAGGCAATGATATTTAAGTTAAGTTAAAAATCACCTGGCATCATGCCGAGTGAAACAAAGCAATCTGCCCAATCAAAGAGATTGCTTCGCTCGTTCCTCACTCGCAATGACGTGGATTCCATAAATTAATTGCATTGATCCCTCCCAACTAGGGAGTTTGGAATAATGAACCCTGAAGCGAAATCGCAGGACTTATAATCCGCATTATCCAAAACCACTGAGTTCCGATAGCCTTTTATTGTGTCATAAAAGTCTCCTCTTCGTCGCTGCTCAGCAGGTATGATTCTTCTTTTTCCACTATTCAGTCACGAACGCGTTTATGATCCGGATTCGACATTGCAAATGTCAGATAGTTAAAAAATCAAAAGGGCAGATAAAATTCTACCTGCTGTAGCGGGCTGCGCTCAATGGCTGTAATTTTACACCACTGCAGGGCAGAAATCATTTTTGTTAGAAATAATACCGGTGCAATTCCTTTCCACCTCGTTTGCTCACGCCTTCCAGATACACCCTGCCGCGAATCTTTGTGAGTATGTCCGTCAATGTCTCAGGATCTTTGATCGGCACCTTATTGATGTGTGTGATGATAAATCCTTCACTGAGCTTCATCTGGCTTATGAGGCCCGATTTCACTTTGATGATTCTTACGCCGTTCTCAATATTCAAAAGATTTCGTTCGACCTTTGATACAATCTCGAAATCGGCGCCCAGGGTCCTTGATGAATAAATTTCTTTTTTCAATAAATCAGTTGTGCCCTCCCTGTTGGTAAGTGAGACCGTGTTCGTAATAATCTTCTGGTTTCTTTTAAACACCACACTGATTTTGTCGCCGGGCGAACGATAAGACAGCACCTCCTCAAACTGGCTCCGGCTGTCAATTGCTTCATTATTGAGCTTGAGAATGATATCGCCCTTGCGGATGTCGATTTTCGCGGCCGCGCCATCTTCCTGTACGTAACTTACAACCACACCTGAGTAATCATCAGTATTGAGCCTGCCTGCAATTTCCGAATTGATATCAAGCACATCGGCTCCGAAAAAAGCTTTCTGCACTTCACCATAGCGTATGATATCATCCGCCACTTTTTTTACAATATCCGAAGGTACGGCAAATCCATAGCCGGCATATGAACCTGTTTTTGACAAAATGGCAGTATTGATGCCAATCAGCTCGCCGTTCAGATTTACCAGGGCGCCGCCACTGTTACCCGGATTGATCGCCGCATCTGTCTGAATGAATGACTCAATAGGAAACATGGATTTCATAATATTCAGTTCCCTGCCCTTCGCGCTCACAATGCCTGCAGTCACTGTTGATGTCAGGTTGAACGGATTGCCCACTGCCAGCACCCAATCACCAATCTCAACATTCCTGGAACTTCCAACCCTTATGCCGGGCAATCCTTTCGCATCAATTTTCAGCACTGCCAGATCGGTGGAAGGATCGTCGCCAATGAGCGATGCTTCATAACTTTTTTTGCCCAAAATCACCTCAATCTGGCTGGCATCCTGCACCACATGCTTGTTGGTGATGATGTATCCATCGTTTGAATAAATAACCCCGGAACCACTGCTGATGGACTTGCCAACGCCGTTGCCGAAAAACCAGTCCATCCACGTGCTTGCGTAGCTTCCCTGAGAAAGCGTTTTGATATAAACCACAGACGGCGTGCTCATTTTTGAGGCGTAAACAAAATTGGAGGTATTGGCTGCATCCACCTCGTCTATGTCTGTATTGCCTGTTGAAATGTTATGCGGAGCAGAACGCCAGGAAGGCACAACGTAATTGCTGTTGTTATGATTGATCGCCTCTACTGTTGCAAGTTGATCATTATCCTTCAGGTGGTTATTGTAAAAATAGCTTCCGGCAATGCCTCCGCCAAATCCGAGTATTATGGTTAATAATAATTTTTTCATCTGTATTGAAATTTTGTCAGTCATACTGCAACGTTCCGTATATCAAAAACTATGCAAAAAAGCGGCTGTATTTCCGGATGCATTTATTCTGAGTATCTATTTATAGTTTTAACTTTGCACCCTGTATGGGAATCCGATCAGTATTAAGTAAACCAGTAGCTGCCCTTGTTGCTGCTCAGCAGCGGCAATGGTCTTTGAACCCCGGGGTCACACAGGGGCATGTGTTCAAAACAATTATCAGGAAGGCGAAAGACACAAAATTTGGAATTGATCACGATTTTAAGTCTATAAGGAGTGTAAAGGATTTTCAGGAGCGGGTTTCTATTCGGGATTACGAAGCCCTTTCACCTTATGTAAATAAAATTCTTCAGGGAGAAAATGATGTGCTTTGGCCTGGTAAACCTGTCTATTTTGCCAAGACATCCGGCACCACTTCCGGCACCAAGTATATTCCGATTACGGGAGATTCAATCTCAAACCACATCAATAGTGCAAGAAATGCAATACTGAGCTACGTGCACGAAACGGGTAAAGCACGATTTCTGGACGGCAAACTCATATTCTTATCCGGCAGCCCTGTACTTGATGAAAAAGCCGGTATAAATACGGGCAGACTTTCCGGTATTGTGAACCACCATGTGCCAGGCTACCTCCGAACCAACCAAATGCCGGGCTATTCCACAAACTGTATTGAAGACTGGGAGGAAAAGCTCGAGAAGATCATCGATGAGACCATCCATAAAAATATGTCCCTGATCTCCGGCATTCCTCCATGGGTGCAAATGTATTTTGATCGGATCATCGCCAGAACGGGAAAGAAGATCTGTGATGTTTTCCCGGATTTTGAGATGTTTATTTATGGTGGTGTAAATTTTGAGCCCTACCGTGCCCGGCTGTTCGAATCGATTGGCAAACCCGTCGATTCCATAGAAACTTACCCTGCCTCGGAAGGCTTCATTGCCTATCAGGACTCCCAATATGCAGAAGGCTTGCTGCTGTTATTAAAATCAGGTATCTTCTTTGAGTTTGTACCCGCCGCTGAATATTTTAATGAAAATCCAACAAGGCTAACCATTGAAGAGGTGGAGACCGGGATCAATTATGCGGTAATCATTAACAGTAATGCCGGGCTTTGGGGATATTCCATTGGTGACACCGTAAAATTTGTCAATAAAAATCCATACCGGCTTTTGGTTACCGGCAGGATCAAACATTTTATTTCGGCCTTTGGCGAGCATGTGATCGGGGAAGAAGTCGAAAAGGCCATGAAAGCGGCTGTCGAAAAAAATCCCGGCGTGGAGATTACTGAATTCACCGTGGCACCTCAGGTAACACCTGATGCCGGCCTGCCATTGCATGAATGGTATGTTGAGTTTGCGCGGACACCGCAAAATATGCAGGCATTTGAACTGGAAATAGATCAAAAACTTCAGCAACTCAACAGTTATTACGAAGATCTCATTACCGGGAAGATCCTGCGCCCGCTCAAAATTATTCCGTTGCGGCAAGACGCTTTCAGGCAGTTTATGAAATCAAAGGGCAAGCTTGGAGGTCAAAACAAAGTTCCGCGGTTGTCCAACGACAGACAAATAGCTGATGAACTTAGCGCATATCGAATATAATCCTTAATTTTGCGGCTTCGTTTTCACTGTGGCAGTTCTGAATCAAATAAAAAAACACATCGCAATTCTGGGGAGTACCGGCTCTATTGGCACGCAGGCCCTGGAAGTCATCGCAAAAAATCAGCATATTTTCCAGGTGGAGGTGCTAACAGCTCAAAACAATGCAGATTTGTTGATTGAGCAGGCGCTTCAGTTTCTCCCCAATGCTGTGGTGATTGGCAATGATGCACATTACCACAGGGTAAAAGATGCGCTTGACCCTCATGACATTAAAGTATATGCGGGAGAGGAGGCGCTTGTTTCCGTCGTTGAAATGGACGCCATCGACATCGTGCTTACGGCTCTGGTGGGATACTCAGGTTTAAAACCTACCTTCAGGGCCATTGAATATGGCAAGCAGATAGCGCTGGCAAATAAGGAAACCCTGGTTATTGCCGGAGATCTTATAACCGCATTAGCAAAAGACAAAGGGGTAAACATTTACCCGGTAGATTCCGAACATTCTGCCATTTTCCAATGTTTAGTTGGGGATTTTCACAATAAAATTGAAAAAATCATGCTCACTGCATCCGGTGGGCCATTCAGGGGTAAAACCCGTAGTGATCTGCAGCATGTAAAGGCAGCTCAGGCGCTTAAGCACCCGAACTGGGACATGGGCGCGAAAATTACGATTGACTCCGCAAGTCTGATGAATAAGGGTTTGGAAGTGATTGAAGCAAAATGGTTGTTCGGACTCTCTATTGATCAAATTGAGGTAGTAGTGCATCCGCAATCAATCATCCATTCGATGATTCAGTTCGAAGACGGCTCCATCAAGGCGCAGCTCGGGCTACCTGATATGAGGCTGCCAATTCAGTATGCGCTTACCTATCCTGAAAGGATAAAATCTGATTTTGAAAGATTTTCCTTTGCGGAATATGCCGCTCTGACATTTGAAAAACCGGACACGGAAACATTCAGAAATCTTGACCTGGCCTATGAAGCGCTAAAGCAGGGAGGCAATATGCCATGCATCCTGAATGCTGCGAATGAGGTGGCAGTGGATGCATTTTTGCATGACAGGATAGGCTTTCTGGAGATGTCAGACTTAATTGAACGATGTATGCAGTCTGTGGAATATATCAAAACCCCGGACTTCGGTGAATATGTGCATACAGATACAACAACAAGGAAAAAAGCAAAAGAAATAATAAATGGGTAATACATTAGACGTAATAGTAATGGTGGGGCAGTTGATTCTTGCCCTGTCGATACTGGTGGGGGTGCACGAGGCGGGACACCTTATCGCCGCTAAATTATTTGGGATGCGGGTTGAGCAATTCTCAATCGGATTCCCGCCAAAAATCTTTGGATTCAAATACAGGGATACCGTGTATTCGATCGGCGCCATTCCGCTTGGGGGTTTCGTGAAAATTTCCGGCATGATCGATGAATCCCTCGATCTCAAAACCATGAAAGAAGAGCCTAAAGCATGGGAATTCAGGGCAAAACCAGCCTGGCAGCGGCTCATTGTGATGCTTGGCGGAATCATCGTAAATGTGTTGACCGGGATTTTGATTTTCATCGCGCTCACATATTACATGGGAGAATCTTATTATTCCATAACGGAAGTAAATAAGCATGGCATCATGGCGGGGCCGCTTGGCGAAGAATTGGGTTTTAAAACCGGTGATAAAATCATTGCCATCAACGGACAACCCTTCGACCGCTTCTCCGATGTGCGGGACCCGAACAGATTGCTCGAAAGCAAGAGTTACTACACCGTGATGCGCGACGGGCAAAAAGTGGATATTCCCATTCCGGCTAATTTTATTGAGAACTTCTCCCGGCAGGAATCTGAAGATGTATTCATTGCACCGATCTATGAGTTTATGGTTGGCAACCTCACCAAAGGTCGGGGCGCCGAAAAAGCCGGGCTGCAGCCTGGCGATAAGATCATGAGCGTTGGAGGTGTGGATGTGGCATATTACCATGATTTTAAGGCCGAATTGGGCAAGCATGCCGGAGAGCTGGTGACGCTTGGTATTAAGAGACCACTTGACAAGGAAATGAAAGACTTTGCTGATACATCGCTCGAGGTGGAAGTCGGCGAGGACACCATAATCGGTTTTGAGGTTGTGCCTTTGCTTCAGCCAACACGTATAGAGTATGGGTTATTTGAATCCATCCCGATCGGAACGGAGCGCGCATTCAGCGTCGTCTGGGTAAATATCAAGGCATTTGGCAAGATGTTTCAGGGGCACCTCTCGCCCACCAAATCCCTTCGCGGTCCATTGGGAATTATGAAAACTTTTGGCGTTACCTGGGACTGGATACGCTTCTGGACACTCACCGGTCTGATATCGATGGTGCTGGCTTTCATGAACTTATTACCGATTCCCGCGTTGGATGGCGGACATGTGGTTTTTCTGATGTATGAAATCGTTTCGGGCAGAAAGCCTTCAGATAAATTCCTGGAAAATGCCCAGAAAGTGGGAATGGTGTTGCTATTGGGACTGATGGTATTTGTTTTTTTCAACGATATCATCCAGGAGTTTTTCTAATATCTAAAGAAAACTGAACGTTATAAAAAGGTTGACAGGACGGTGTTTTGTTCAACCTTTTTTGTTACCATTCATCGTCCTCTTCTTCCTGGATTTCTTTTTGCATTTTGCGCAATTCGTCCTGAGATGGTCGATAAAGCTCAAATTCCACCCTGCGATTCAGCGCCTTATCTTCTTCCGTCTCTTCTTTAACAATTGGCTGTGTGCTGCCATATCCGTAAGTTTCTATTCTCGCCGACGATATTCTTCCAAAGTAAATGATGTAGTCCGCAATGGAAGTAGCCCTGTCCTTTGACAGGTCCATGTTAAAATCAAAACCACCATCAGAATCTGTATGACCTGATATTTTTAGTTTGAACTCAGGATTGTCAAGTAAAAAATTGGAAAGCTTATCCAGATCGGCATACATGCTCGCTTTAAGTTCGGCGGAAGCATTGTCAAACTCGATCGATGTGAACTTAAGCCGGGAGCTGATGGACTCGGTAACCATGTTGAGTTCCGTATCCCCATCCAGAAAAAACAATTCCTCCACTCTGAAAAATTCATCCCCCTGCACGATGATGAGATACTGCTTGTTGTTGATCAGTTTGAAATCAAAGCGGCCTTCACTGCTGAGGTATTGCGGTGCTACCTCAATGCCATTTTCAATATCAATGATTGATACAATGCCCCGTTCGAACGGATCTCCTGTGTCAGCATCCAGCAGCGATCCATACAGACTGGTTGTTGCCAGGGGCTGTGCTTCCATGGGCAGCGGGAAGGAATACAAATCGAGATTATTCAGATCGTTTTCGATCGACCGTGCATAGTAGAGGTTCCTGCTTTTTGCGTCAATGGTGAAGTAAAACTCGCTTCCGGAGCCATTTACCAGGGGCCCTATGTTGTCCGCTTCGTGCCAGTAGCCTTCTTTTCTGGAAGATTTGTAAATATCAAACTCCCCAAAGTTAAGTACATAACCATTGGAGCTAAAATACAAAACGTGATGAGCGGGATGGATAAACGGGCTCACTTCGCTGCTGCGGGAATTGATGACCGGGCCCAGATTTTTTGCCGGTACCCATTGACCCTTTTTGTCTTTGAAGGTGTAATAAATATCCGACATACCAAATCCGCCAATTCTGTCAGAGGCAAAATAGAGGGTATCATCATTATGGCTCAGCGCCGGGTGCGAGTCCCATGCCCTGCTGTTTACATTCACGCCTAAATTCACAGGCCGGCTCCATGTGCTGTCAGCCTGAAGTATGGAGGTATATAAATCGCAATTTCCATAGGAATCCGGCGCATCACAGCGGGAAAAATACATGGTTTTTCCATCCTTGCTCAAGCAAACCGAACCCTCATTGTAAATGGTATTCAAAGCCTGAAGGGGCTCGGCATAACCCCATTGATCAAATTCAGATGTGGTGAAAAAAATATCTTCGTTCTGCCTGGTATCTATTCCGCTTGATATGATATTTCGCTTCGATGTGAAAATGAGCATTTTATCGTCCATAGCCAGTGAGGGGCCATAATCTGAATATTCCGAATTGATCATATGGCCCATATTGGTTTTCCATCCCCGTGGTGGCCGCAGGGTATCCACATCACGCCTGTAATCGATCAGTTCGTAGTAATATTCGATGGGGACATACTTTCCAAGCTCCCTTTTGCTGATTGAATCATAATATATTTCCAACTCTTCCAGGTTGATATCCTCACGGTGATGCTTCAAAACCAGTTTGTACAGCATGATCGCATCGTCCATTTCACCATACAGCTCAGTGAGTTTGGCATATTGCCATAGCAGATGTGTATCCTTGTAGAAGTTCTGGATCCCAAAATTGGCAATATATGTTCCGAGAAGATCGTATAGACCTTCCAAGTCGCGCGCATTTTCCTTTTTCAGGATATTCTGGAGCTGCTTTTCATTGTAATAGTAAGGGATCTGATTGACGTTTCTGAACTGAAAAATTTCAGCTGTAACAGAAGGTTTGAAAAACACAGAAGCATCTTTTTTATCCCCCTTTTCTTTTCTCGATTTTTTTTGAGACACTGCCGGCACATCGATCAGATGGATCAGACAAATCGTAAAAATCAACAGCCTGCCCGGGTACATTTCGAAAAAATATTTTTTTATGATCAAGGATTTATTGCGCTAAATATGTCATAAATTTATTTTTTAACCAAATACAAATCAGTACTTCGCCTTTTGGCATACCTATTGAACAATTAACCGGAATTACTTTTTTTAACGTCAAAGGTGTCAATTTGGCAGGGAAGGCAGATATATGAGCAGAAAAAAGAACGAATTAATCACATCACTTACATTTTCAGGTTTTAACGATGAGGACTCCGGCGAACTGATACAACTGATAGGGCCTGAAGAGGAAGAGTTTTTAGGCAATGAATCATTCCCGGAAGAGCTGCCGATTTTGCCAATCAGAAATACTGTTTTATTTCCAGGCGTTGTAATACCGATCACAGTTGGAAGACAAAAATCCATTCGACTGGTGAAGAATTCGTACAGAGGCGACCGCATCATCGGCGTCATCGCACAAAAAAATCTCAAGACAGAAGAAGCCGGGTTCAATGATCTGTATCATGTCGGTACCGTAGCGCGCATTATTAAAATGCTGGTGCTGCCTGATGGCAACACGACCATTATTATTCAGGGGAAAAAGCGGTTTCAGATCACGGAAAGAATCAAAGAGGATCCTTATCTCATAGCGTCGGTAAAATATCTGGAGGATAAATTTCCCGGGAAGAACAAGAAAGAAACGACGGCCATTTTGCAATCGATTAAGGAAAGCGCAAACAAAATTTTGCGACTAAACCCTGAAATACCTCAGGAAGCCCAGATCGCCATTGACAATATCGATAGCCCAAGTTTTCTGACCCATTTTCTGTCGTCAAATCTGAACGCCGATGTGGAAGATAAACAAAGGCTACTCGAACTCAGCAACAGTCTGAAACGGGCCACGCTGCTACTGGAGTACATGATGAAGGAAATTCAGATGCTTGAGTTAAAAAGGGAAATCCAGAACAAGGTGCATTCCGATATCGATCAGCAGCAGCGTGATTATTTTCTCAGGCAGCAATTAAGAATACTGCAGGATGAGCTTGGCAATGAGGGGCCCGAACACGAAATCAGGTTGCTGAAAGAAAAAGCGAAAAAGAAAAAGTGGGAACCTGACGTTCGTGAACATTTCGATAAGGAATGTGAAAAAATCATGCGGATGAATCCTGCCGCAGCAGAATATCCTGTGACCATGAATTACGTGGAATTTCTGGTGGATTTACCCTGGAATGACTTTACAAGGGATAATTTCGACCTCATTCGGGCCCAAAAGATACTTGACAAAGATCATTTTGGACTGGAAAAGATCAAAGAGCGCATCATTGAATTCCTCGCCGTCCGCAAACTCAAAAAAGATTTGAAAGGGCCCATTCTCTGTCTGTACGGACCTCCCGGTGTCGGTAAAACCAGCCTTGGCAAATCGATAGCCAGGGCTCTTAGCAGAAAGTATGTACGCATGTCGCTCGGTGGGGTTCACGATGAAGCAGAAATACGCGGACACCGAAAGACATACGTAGGTGCCATGCCGGGCAAAATCATTCAGCATATCAAAAAGGCAAAATCTGCCAACCCTGTAGTTGTGCTGGATGAAATTGATAAAGTGAATTCAGATTTCCGGGGCGATCCTTCCTCTGCCCTGCTCGAGGTGTTGGATCCGGAGCAAAATTACGCGTTCAGCGACAACTATCTGGAGCTTGAATACAATCTCTCCAATGTGTTTTTCATCGCTACAGCGAATAATCTCGAAACGATTCAGCCTGCATTAAGAGACCGTATGGAAGTCATCGAATTGAGTGGTTATACGCTGGAAGAAAAGGTGCAAATTGCCAAAAAGCACCTCATTCCAAAGCAACGCGCAGAACATGGATTAAAAACGAATGACATCGTCTTTGCGAATGCGGCACTCGTGAAAATGATCGACCAATACACCCGCGAATCTGGTGTGAGAAACCTCGAGCGGCTGATTGGCAAAATGGCGCGTCATATCGCAAAGTCAGTTGCAATTGGCGAAACCTATCAGAAACGCATCACGGAAGCAACAGTGCGCGAAGTGCTTGGCCCTGAACGGTTCGACAAAGAGATTTACGAAGACAATCATTTACCCGGGGTGGTCACCGGCCTGGCCTGGACGCCGGTTGGAGGAGAAATTTTATTTATTGAATCAAATTTAAGCAAGGGCAAAGGCAAGCTGACGCTTTCTGGCCAACTGGGCGACGTGATGAAAGAATCAGCGATGGCAGCGCTTTCTTATCTGAAGTCGAACGCGGACAAGCTGGGCATAGATCACAGGATATTTGACAATTACGACCTGCACATTCATGTGCCTGCCGGAGCAGTACCAAAAGACGGCCCCTCCGCCGGGGTCACGATTTTTACTTCCCTGGCCTCAGTCTTCACCCAGCGCAAAGTAAGGCCAAATCTCGCCATGACAGGCGAAATCACCCTGAGGGGAAAAGTGTTGCCGGTTGGAGGTATCAAAGAAAAAATACTTGCAGCAAGGCGTGCCGGCATAAAAGAAATAATACTTTGCAGAAACAATAAAAAGGATATTTCTGAGATCGACGCCACTTACCTTAGCTCTTTGGAGATTAAATATGTGGACACAGTGGATGAGGTCATTGGGATTGCTTTGATGGATGAAAAAGTTGCCAATCCACTGAGATTTGATATTCAGGATAAAGTAGTGCAGAACTGAAATCGTCTTATTGCGACGGACTTTATTCGATAATTGTAAATCCCGGTAGAATAATTATTTCAGAGGAATGATCAGACCGAAAGCCTGACACATTGTTTCTGGTTTGCCTGAATTTTAATTGACTTTTGAATTTTAAATTACTGATTGATAATGAGTCTTATTGAAGAACAGAATTTAACTCCAAGACAGATTGTCGCGGAGCTGGACAAATATATCATTGGCCAAAAAGACGCGAAAAAAAATGTCGCGATTGCCATTAGAAACAGATGGCGCAGAATGAATGTGAAATCAGATATTAAGGGAGATATCATCCCAAATAATATCCTGATGATTGGCGCTACAGGAGTCGGAAAAACTGAGATTGCAAGAAGAATCGCGAAAGTAACCTATGCGCCCTTCACGAAAGTGGAGGCATCGAAATTTACAGAGGTTGGCTACGTGGGAAGGGATGTGGAGAGCATGGTGCGCGACCTGGTGGAGCAAAGTGTAAATCTGGTGAAAACCCAGAAAAAAGAACTGGTGAAAACCAAGGCTGAGGAAAATGTGGAACAAATTATCCTGGATGCGCTGATACCTCCAATGCCTCCTGCTCAAAGGCCGGCGAAGATGACAACTGGTGAGCCTGTAGCAGAATTGCCCGTTACTGACGCTGAGCTGAATGAGAAGACAAGAGAGCGATTCCGTGAAAAAATCAAAAATGGCGAGTTGGAAGACAGAAAGATTGATATCAACATAAAGCAACCGGGCACTGCCGGCATCGGTATGATCGGAGGTGGTATGATGGACGAATCATCGATGATCAACATTCAGGAAATGCTTGGAAATATGTTGCCCAAGAAAAATAAAAAACGGAAGGTGACCATTGCCGAGGCGCGGAAAATCCTGCTGGAAGAAGAAGTGTCAAAACTCATCGACATGGATGAAGTGAAAGAAGAAGCCATTGAGCGGGCCGAAAATGCCGGCATCATTTTCATTGACGAGATTGATAAAATTGCCGGCAGCAACCGGGGCGGTTCCGGACCTGATGTAAGCAGGGAGGGCGTACAGCGCGACCTGCTCCCTATCGTGGAAGGAAGCACCGTAAACACCAAGTATGGCATTATAAAAACCGATCACATTTTATTCATCGCAGCCGGAGCATTTCATGTGTCCAAACCTTCTGATCTTATCCCGGAATTGCAGGGCAGGTTTCCGATCAGAGTCGAGCTGAATAATCTCACGAAAGAGGATTTTGTCAGAATTCTTAGTGAGCCAAAAAATGCCCTCACAAAGCAGTATGCTGCGCTTTTCGATGCTGAAAACGTTGAAATTTCCTTCAGCGAAAAATCGCTTGAACTCATTGCCGAAAAGGCATTTCAGATAAATGAAGAAGTAGAAAACATCGGCGCCCGCCGCCTGCATACAGTAATGAGCCAATTACTGAATGATTATCTTTTTGACGTGCCGGATGCCATTGGTGAAAACGCCAAAATTGTCATAACAGAAGATATGGTGGAAGACCGGCTCTCATCACTGATAAAAAATAAAGACTTAAGCCAGTACATATTGTAATCCGGTTTGTGTGCCGAAAGACGAGCCGGGATTGTTAACATATACATCACATTCGAAAACCAATCCAGTCATAAAATTATCATAATTTTGCGCCTTTATTTCAGGGGCATACAATACATATCATTTTGAATCATCAGGACAGTACCAGGCAGATTGTAAAAACCATTTTTTACATCATTTCTGTGTTGATGTTTTTTTTATTATCCGTCGATCTGGTAATAACTGCACTGGCGCACGTTGGCCGGGATACCGCACAACTTATTATTGAGGTAACCACCAATCCGTTTGTAAGTCTCTTCATCGGGTTGCTAATCACTGCGCTTATCCAGAGCAGCTCCACCACCACTTCAATGATCGTGGCCATGGTAGCGGCAGGCTCGATGGAAATGGAACAAGCCCTGCCAATGATCATGGGCGCAAACATCGGAACAACCATCACAAGCAACCTGGTGTCGTTGAGTTACATTTCAAAAAAAGAGGTGTTCAAGCAGGCATTTTCTGCCGCCGTTATTCACAACCATTTTAATATCCTCACCACCATTGTTCTGTTTCCCTTACAATACAAATACAATTTGCTCGGGATACTTTCTGATAAGTTAACTTCACTGATTACGCTGAATAAGTTTGAATCGGCAGAAGTCATACAAGAAAATTCCATTCAGGGAAAATGGATCGTCAGTGAGTACTTGTTGCAGACCATCGAATATCCGTTCATCATCCTGATTTTTGGCGCGGTGTTTCTTTTCTTATCGATAAAATTGTTCACAAAAATATTGTTCAGGTTTTTTATTGGATCTGCCAGAATCAGATTTGAAAACCTGATTTTCAAAAACAGATTTAAGTCTTTTGGTTGGGGCGCAATGATTACCGCCGGATTGCAGTCAAGTTCGGTCACCACATCTCTGGTGGTGCCCCTCGTGGCCGTTGGAAAGATCAGGCTGAGAAATGTATATCCGTTTTTGGTCGGGGCGAATATCGGAACTACTATTACTGCCCTTTTGGCGGCATTATTCAAATCTCCAGAGGCAATCAGTATTGCCATGGCGCACCTTATATTCAATCTTATCGGTGGTTTTTTATTTTTTATTTTGCCCTGGATGAATAAAATTCCGCTTATACTTTCTGAACATTTGGGTGGATTCACCGAAAAGCGAAGGGTAATCAGCATTGTTTACATCATCATCACGTTTTTTCTAATTCCATTCGCGTTCATCTATTTCACAAAATAAATGCCTATGTGGCATAAATGTGTTATTTTTGATTCTCACTGACATTTCCTTACTCACTTGGACGAAAGAAGAAAAATAAACAATTTGATAAATATGGATAAGCTTGTCGAGGGCATTTCAAAGTTGATAGAACTTAGGCTCTCGATTTATGAGCTAAAAGCCAAAGAGCAAATCGTATCGATTATTTCAAAAATCGCCGCATTAACCATACTGCTTTCTTTTGGGCTCTTTATGGTTCTTTTCCTCAGTATTGGTCTGGGTTTTTATCTTAATGGTGTTTTTGATAGTAGTTTTGCCGGATTTCTGATTGTCGGAGGCTTTTATTTTCTCATTGGGTTTTTAATGTTATTAAACCGTGCCCACCTCATTACGAATCCGCTTTTCCAGGCTTTCTTCAGTAAAACCTTAATCGAAACCGACGAAGATGACGAAATTACAGACTGAAAACGCTATTCAACGGCGCATAGAAAAACTGGAAAAACAATCTGAAGAGCTGAAAAAAGAGCTCGAGGGTGAGCTGCTATCAGCAAAAAACAAGGCAAAAGATATAGGCAAGTTGGCGCTTGGTATTGGCGGTGGTTTTTTGGCGGTATTCCTCTCTTACATGATTTTTACAAAAAATGAGGGGCAGAAGGATGAGCCAGAACCCAGGCATCAAACCAGAAGAGTATACCACAGATTCAGAGATCAACTGGTAGGAGAATTGTCGAATCAGGCGCTATTATTAATACTGGGCGTTGCCAAAGATAAAATGGGGCAACATCTTAAAAAGGATGCAAATAGAGAAAAGGATGCTGCTGAGGTCTCTGAATGAAAAAAAGTGTGACAATAAAAAGTCACTTGCCGTTTTGATTGACCCGGACAAAGTGGAGTCCAGCGCAGCCCTGCAATCTCTCATCGACCAGTGCAGCCGTTTAGCCGTTGATTATTTTTTGATTGGCGGAAGCCTTCTTACCACGACGATTCTGGATGACGTGGTGCTTCAAATCCGGCGCTCTTGCTCCATACCCGTAATTCTGTTTCCAGGTAATAGTATGCATATCAGCAGGCACGCAAACGGCATCTTGTTTTTATCATTGATCTCAGGCAGAAATGCGGATCTGCTGATTGGTCAGCACGTTGTAGCTGCGCCGATGCTGAAGCAATCCGATCTTGAGGTCTTGCCAACAGGATATATACTTATAGGAGACCATCTGACTACTACAGTCGCATATATAAGCCAGACGCTTCCGATACCATCAGGCAAACCCGAAATAGCAGTCAGTACAGCAATAGCAGGAGAAATGCTCGGTTTACGACTCATTTATCTTGATGCAGGCAGCGGAGCGCCACACGAGGTACCGCACAATACGATTTTACAGGTCAGGCAATCAACAAAAGTACCTCTTATTGTTGGGGGAGGAATCAATGAAGCAACAAAGGTGAACATGGCGTACGCCTCAGGAGCTGATATGGTTGTATTGGGAACAATTATTGAAAAAGACCCATACTTTTTGCCCGATGCAATAAAAATGCGTGACCAGTTTAATAACCTACACGTTCATGAGTGATTCCCTGCGTCGCATCTTGCCCGCAGGAATTCCAAACATCATTTTAAATCTTCTGCAAAAATAGGCCGTATCTTTATAGCCGACATCAGAACCAATTTCGCGGATACTCTTTTTTGAGGTTCTGAGCAAACTTACGGCGCGTTCCATGCGCTGGTATTCGATATAATCCTGGGGGTTGATACCTGTCAGCATTTTAAAATACTGCCCCACATAATCTTCAGAAACATTTGCTACGTTGGCCAGATTTTTATTTGAAAGGTCCCCGTCGAGATTTTCTTTTATATAAGCAAATATATCAATGAGACGCGGATCTTTGAAGTATGTGCTGTTTGTGGCCAGTTGCTCGACAAACAACTGATGCTTGAGAATGTGCCTGATAATCTCCACAACCAGATAATCAGTCATAAGCTTGATGATGCGCTCATGCCCCTCAAGGTTTGAGCCACTTTCTTCAATGATGGTACTCACAGCGCTTCTTATACGCTGATGACTTTTGATTATGAAAGGTGGTATGTCGAGTGATGCGAAAAAATTCACCGAATCAAAAACCTTCGCATCAAAGTTTATATATGTGAAACTCTCAATTCCTTCTTCATCCAATGATTCGCTTTTAATACTTTTAAAATAGTTCTCCTTGCGGGAAATAAAATCATCATTGGACAAGCTGATGGCATTGCCGGAGCCAAATGTAACGGATACATTCTTGCCCCCGGGAATAAACAAAATATCCCCTTTTTTCACCAATTCCTTTTCTTTTCCATACCTGATTTCGCCACTGTTTACCCTGATCACCG
>CAYZWN010000083.1:8088-16991 GCA_964482185.1 uncultured Roseivirgaceae bacterium | reverse complement strand
ACAATACGTTCGATCAGGAAATTTTCCAGTGGATTGTAGGTCAGTGTTGTGGCGCCCAATGGATCGTAGAAATGCTCCCGGATATATGCTTCATATTTCTGACCCGTGATGGCTTCAATAATTTCGGGAAATATATAAAATGTCAGGCCTGAGTACAGATACTTCTTATCCCCTATATCAGACTTCCTGATCTGTTTGTATATGGTTTTTTTATAATTTCTAAATAAATAGAGACCATCCGATACCTCATATGAATACTTCGCCGAATACGTGTCTCTCAAAGTCCTGTTCCTGAATTTTCCATTTTTTTTTATAGCCGTTTTCCAGTAGGGTATCCATGGCGTCATGCCCGATTGGTGGGCGAGGATTTCACGAAAAGTGATTTCTTTTTTATTTCCTCTTTTGAAATATTTCACATAGTCTCCGATTGTGGCATCCAGATCAAACCTGCCTTCCTCATAAAGCTTCATCAGTCCTGGCAGGGCCCCGCTGACTTTAGTCACGGATGCGAGGTCATAAAGATCGTCATCCTGTACCGGGCGGATGCTGTCGTAGGTGTGAAAACCATAAGATCGTTGAAACACAACCATGTTATCTTTTGCAACCAGCACCTGGCAGCCCGGTATCGCATGTTCATTTATTGCAAATTCGACAATGGAATCAATCCTGTCCAGAACTTCCGGCCGCATACCGGCAGCTTCCGGATATGTGTATGCAAACCTGCCGCTTTCCGGCAACGGATCAGATGCGCTGGCTTTGAACAGTTCCTTATTTATAATCCTGCCCTCCGGATTTACTGCTCCAAATATGTACTGCGGCAACAGCGATCTGAAGATTTCATTATCCTCCGGCGCGGCAATCAGATTTGGATTTAATGAAAGCTGTTGAATGTGTGTAAAATTTTCTCTGGTCAGCATGCTGGCCCAGATGCATTTACCGGAATTGTTGAGCCACCCCTGAAATATTTTGTAAGCCATGACATCCTTTTTGAAGTCTGAACCGGGATCATACAACACAGTGATAACGACATCAAAGTTGACGAGTTTATTCCATAAACTTGAAAAATCCTCCTCCTGCATATCGTACCGGGCATCAAAGTGCGTGGCCGCCGTGTATCTTTCAACATACTTTTTGAATGTATCAGAACCACCATGGTTAATGTGTACGCATGCGATTTTTCTGTTTGCCAACTCCACGATCGGGATCAGATTCCCTCCATTTTTTGAAATGCGGATCGCTGCCCTGGCAATTTCTGATTTCAGGTAGTCAAAATTGAGTGCATGCAAGGCTGCTTCATTTTTTTTCAGGTCTGAAATTTTGACCGGATACGTAAACTTCAAGTCCAGAGCCCGGCGGCTTAAAGTCTCAATTTCTTCCATTGTGATCTGATCTTCTGCAATCGCCTCCCTTATTTTATCATGGAAATCCGGCATTTCATCTGGTTTCACCTGAATCATGATGACCTGATCTTTGGTCTTTAAATCCTCAATTTTCATTGAGTTGAATTCAAGTATTTTGATTGCATAAAAAGGCATCAATCCGCTGTTTTCCAGACCCTGATTCAGCTCTGCCAACTTCCAATATTGTTTTCCGACTTCCGGAAATACTTTGGTAAATCCTTCAAAAGGCAATAATGCTGAAATACCCAGCATTTTAGCCTGAGTGCCGAGTGCTTTTCCGACCTCATAGTAAAGGTGAGGCTCATTCACAAGCTGAAACACCTCCGGAGACCCAAATTCAGCGGCGTCCAGAAGGCCCGCGCCGAGGTTTTTTGAAATGGTTGAAAACAGAATTGGCGGCGGTGTATGGCTTTGGGAAATCACTGATACTTTGCTTAAGTGATCCGAAACCGTTTTGGAACCAATGATTATCCCGCCATAAACTAAGGAAGGATCGCTCAGGTCTAAATTTTGCCCTGCAACATCAATCAGCAATAGTTGGCTGACCCTTTCTGTAATGCTCATTGACTCAAAAACAGCATCCGGCCCGGCCTGTCCCCGTGCAGGATTGTTAAGAGATGACAACAGAGCAATGATGGCAAATATTGAAATACCGATCCTTCCTGGCATAGCATAAAAATTTCGGGCAATATAAAAACAACTTTATTTAAAGGCTATTTTTGGTTTGACGGATTGGATAAAAGAGCTGTTTGTATCTGCTTTTCGCTTTTTACATTTCATTGGTATTGTTGAATTCCCGGCTATTTGTATATTTATTCATCATAATAATTATTAACAAAGCTTTAGTTAACAGCTCGAACACAAAACAGACTTAATGCTACCCGAGCACCAAACTTTACAGACATTCATCAATACAACGATATCATGAAAAAAATCAACTTACTCATCTTTTCACTACTTGTGAGCCATCTCATTGCTTTTGGTCAGAAAACACCCTCTGGAAATCCGGCTGATTTTAAAGTAAAAACATGCCTGCACTCGGTCAGTTATCTTGGCATATGGAGAGGACAAACGCAGCTTACCGTTGATGAATTCCTGGTTAAGGCCAAAGAACTTGGCTATGAAGGTGTGATGCTGGTGGCAAAACGGCCACATGTTTCGCCACATGATTATGATAAAGATGCCAGAAAAAAGCTCAAAGAGCGGATAGAGTCACTGGGATTGACACTTGTTGGTTTGGCCGGCTATACGGATTTTACAGCCGGTATCGATAAGCCGGGTATCCCGAACGCCGAAATTCAGGCCGCATGGGTTGGTGAGATTTCAGAACTGGCCAAAGACCTGGGAACGGACATGGTACGCATTTTTACCGGTTATGAGCGTCCCGGAATTCCATATGACAAACAATACGCAGAAGTGCTCGCGGGACTAAAAATGGCCGGCAAACGGGCTTCTGAGCATGGCGTTACACTTGTTGTCCAGAATCATCATGACATTGCGCTGCATCACGATGCTATGTATTGGATGTTAAAAGAAATTAACATGCCCAATGTTTTGGCTGGATGGGATGCCTGGTCTCCGACGCTGGAAGGATTGTCAAAAGAGGAATTGCGGGAATCAATTCTGAAATTGAAACCTTATATCGCGAATACCATTGCCGCAGACTACGTAATGCACCCCCGCTACCTGTATGTAAACGAACTGACCAATTATAAAGCAGAGCAAGCTGTGATGCGGGCTGTGCCCATGGGTCAGGGCATCATCGATTATAAATTGTGGTTTGACACCCTGAAAGAAATCGGTTACCGGGGCTGGATTGTTTATGAAATGTGCGAAGTGCTGGATGGTGGCGGTTCAATTGAAAATCTCGATAGGACAGCCAGGATTTTCCTTGACTACATGAAGCAATTTAAATAACAGGCGGGTGTCGTAAAGTGCATCAATTTTTGTTGCTTTTTTCTACAAAGCAGTCAAAATCTAATGATTTGTCTGGATTTGTATAATTCCGGGATCATGGCACCTCAATGGTGAAGAACAATAAAACCGCAGAGACGGGAAGACGTAAAGGTGTTGTATTTTTGACCTATTATTTCTTTCTGGTGTGGTGATGCCTTCGATCGCTCTCATTTGATAGAAAGCCGGTATAAGTCCGCCAGGATATTTCGTGATTAAATGAAGTCATAGAAATGGCACGCTTAAAGAAATTCAATAATTCTGAAATTGAGTTCAGGCTTTCACAACCTCGTGCTTGCCGATGTAATCCGGATCGATGGAAATGCCCAGTCCGGGACCAGTCGGCACAGCGACGATGCCTTGCTCACTTTCGAGTTTTGAAGTGGAACATTCGAAAGGCAACTCATTGTTGAATCCTTTGAATTCATGATAAGGCCCTGCATTTGGCAAGGCTGACACAAAATGCATCATGTAAAGAAATCCCAGCCCTGAGCCGGAAATATGCGGCGTGCAGGGAATGCCGGCCACTTCACCCATCCTGGCAACTTTAAGTGACCGAATCATTCCACCGAAATAAAAAATATCCGGTTGCGCAATTTGCAGTGCGCTATTGCCGATGAGCCAGCGAAATTGATGCATACCCGGTTCCTGCTCTCCACCTGCTATTGGAATGTCGAGCGCATCTGCCACCATTTTAGTCTCTTCGTACCAATCGAAGGGAACAGGCTCCTCATAGAAATCAAATTTTTGCTCTTCCATGAGTTTACCAATCCTGATGGCTTCTTTTACAGAATATGATCCGTTCGAGTCGGCGTATATGACCATCTCATCACCGAATGTCTTGCGCACAAGTGGAATGAGCTTTTCCGTTCTGCCTGGTGGAAAATCAGCATCCTTGCTCATTCTGCCACCCACTTTAAATTTCAGCGCCCTTGCTCCGGTTGCCTCAACATCGCGTTTTATGAGTTCTATGGATTCTTCAGCAGCTTTTCCGCGGTAATTATTCGCCTGGTAAACTGCAATTCGGGGATTGTGAATTTTACCTAACAATGCTCCTATGGATTTTTGCGAAACTTTTCCCAACAGGTCAAGGATGGCAAATTCGATGGTGGCCAGTGGCACCCAAAAAGCGAGGTTTTGCAATTTGTAGTTGCTTTGATGCACATAAACCTCTTCCAGCAGATTTTCCAGATCGCGGGCGTCTCTGCCAATGAAGAAATTCTGAATACGGCGTACAAAGATCGGGTAAAGGGCCACCATCTGCATGTTGTTGCTGACCGAGATGCCTTCCGCTCCATCGGTAGTCCTGATCCGGCAAAGGAAATTATCCCGGTATCGCAGCAATTCTACGGTTTCCATGATCAATGGATCGGGAAACAGATCAGCTTGCAGGACCGGTCTCGATGCAACCTCGTCCAACTTTGTATATCTATCCCCATCAATCTTTATGTTCGATTTCACATCTGTGGAACAGCCACTCCAGCTTCCGGCCAGTAAGGTTGCGCCTATCGCGCCTTTGGTTAAAAAATTCCGCCTTGTGTTTGTCATAATTTCATTTAATAATCACTGAGTAAAATACATCATACCCTGATCAAAGGTAAAACATGAGATTCAAATTTCGCTTTTCCAATCATGCCTCAATAAGCCCCTTAAGTTTCGCAGATAAATAAAAGTAATTAACTACCTATAATTCAATTGATTAAAACCTTGCGTACTTTGTGTTTACCGTTGTGAACCTTGCAGTAAAAAAAACACAATCAGCGCAAACTCAACGCTATATTCGCAAATTGATTTGTAGCAAAATGGAATTATTAGGTGGCCCAAAATCAACGCATTGCACATATTGTACTATGAGAAATACTTGCATATCAATAATATATAATAGTTGCGGGATTTGAGTAATTATTGACAAACTGCCATGATATTGTATCAATACAATCAAGCATCTGATGGTGTAGCCGGCGACTGCCATTCACCGGAAAAAAGGACTAATAAAAAGTGTTATCAGGGATAAAGAAACTTCGCAACGATCGGTGCATGATCTGATTCCGGGAATTTTTTATCATCAGCGAAAGCGAGTGATTCATCATGGAGCAACTCGTTGTGTACCTCCGTGCCCAAATAGTACTGTAGCATGTTTCTCGAAACGAGCAGATGATCTATCATTTCGCCTTTACCATGGTGAAAAAGCGAATATTTCCTGCTGTCAGGTATACCGCTTTCACATGGATAAAGTACCCTTTTTATCAGATTTTCGTTGCCCGTATCTTCAACATACCCCGAAATGGCTTTAACGGGCACATCCTCACAATCCGCATTGAAATCGCCGCAAACCACAACTTTGGCATCCTCATCTTCATCAAATATCTGATCTACAAGAATCCGCGTTTCGAGGGCCTGCCCTACCCTTTTCATGGATGAAATAAAATACCCCTCAGCCCAGCCGCCTGATGTCCGCCATTTGTAGGCGTTGATTCTCTGCCCGTCAACATTTGAGGGTATCTTGGATTTGAGATGTAAATTGATAACATACAAATCCTGCCCCCATGGGAGATTTATTTTGGCCATGAGTATCGGGCGCTCCCATCTGACCGGCTTTGATTCATCCATCTCAGGTGTGGCGGTCACCTGACGATACATAAGCGATGGAATCATCTGATTCCGGATTTGTTGATGAGATTCAATATTGTATTTGCTGAGCATGACAAGATTTCGAACATCATATACCTGCGCTCCCCCTTTTGTTTTTGTACTAACGATGTGATAATGCTCATATGGGGTATCCTTGATCAATTCTTCGAGCGCCAATAGCCTGCGCGGCTGATCCGGCGTTTCCTGACCATGTACCTCCTGAAGGCAAATGATGTCCGCATTGAGCCGCATAATTTGCGGTTTCATGATCTCAACCCTTGTTTCAAGGCTTGGCTGTTGCCCTGGCTTATCGTCGAAATTTTCAAGATTGAATGTAGCGATGTTTAATGTGTGTGGCATGGTCGTCAATTTTATTGGCTCAAATTAATAAACAAACTAATTAAATTCACTTGTCGAAATCCTTGTTTTCTTGTTCTGCTATTTTTGAAAGAAGGCTTTCGGCCCTGGATGCATAGGAGGAAGCTGTACCTGACAAATCTTTGAGTACTTCCGCCGCCTCATATTTTTGATCTAGCGCCAGAAAACAGAGCGAAAGATACCATTGGGCGCCGGATTTAAAAACAGACTCTTTATCTGCCAATTGTAGGTAGATATCCATCGCTTCTTTAATCCTGCCGCTGGCCTGATATGCATTGCCTGACAAAAACAGAAGCTCCGGGGTATTGGCCTCCGGGCTAAGCGTATGAATTAAGTTTAAAGCCTGCTCATAATTGCCGCTTTCATAATTACTCATGATGTCATTATAAGTTTTAATGGAGCTTTCCGTCCCCCGGGTTTGAATTCCCGAAAATTCATAAGGCGAATAATACCGCGCATAAAGTGAATCGTTTGTGCCGCTCCAGTTGATGAAATAGAGCGAGGCTGAGATCACTATCAGAAAAGCCACCACTGCAGCAGCATAGTACCAGACTTGTATTCTTTTTGCAGGCAATATCCTATGGCCGTCCTCTTTCTGAATCTCTTCTTCCCATCCGGCAATTTTCTCTGCAAGCGCCGCCCTGCCATACCTTTTGATTCCCCTGATCATCAATATTTGTTTCCGCACTTCTTCTTCAAATGCCGGATCCAGGGACATTTCATTTTCAAGGCTCAATTTTTCATCTTCATCCAACATGCCGTCGATGTATCTGTCAATTTGATCTGCGAATTTTTTCTGGTCGTTCATTTTCTAAAAATTATAGTTGGTCGGCAGCTTGTCAAATAATGATCGGAGCTTCTGAATACATTTATATTTCATGTTTTTTACAGAGTCGCCATTTTTATATTCGAGCATTTCAGCTATCCGGGTCATGGATTTTTTATGATAATAAAATTGCACAAGAATTGATTTGCAGGGATCTCCCAATTGCTCGAGAGCATGCACAACACGCTCAAGATTCATTTCATCTTCCTCATCCCGGGCAGGATCATCATATGAAAGGTTATGGTGAGCTTCACTGACCTGCATGCTTTCTACAACGAGTCCTCTTTTCCTGACCTTTTCCAGGGCTTTGTTTTTCCCAATACCAAAAAGATAGGTCTTTAAATCTGATGTCAAAACAGTAAGTTTGCCGCTCATAATATTTTCATATAAAATGATGACAGTTTCCTGAAATATCTCTTTTCCCTCATCAAAGTCACAACCGAATTTTCTGTACACCAAATGCAGAAACTCTTCCCTGTACAGACGGTAAATATTTCGGAGTTCCCTTTCTCCTTCATTCGATTTTATGACTTCGATAATTGAATGACTGCCCATTCGACTCTTTATGAAGATTTTATAGATAAGTAAACCGGAAATTTGAAAATTTTTTAATCAATCTCCGAAAAGACACCAAGATAAATTAAAAAAACCAAGAGGAACAGTCGTTGAACTTCAATTTTGCCAAATTGAATATTTTGATTTTGGATTTGTGAATTACCAGGTCAAATATAATTTCAATAATGCATTGCAATGAATTAATTTAATTCTATTGGTGTTATAATGTTAAAGTAGATACATTTTACTATATTAAACTGATTTTTTACACACAATGAGTCTTGAATGTCTGATATAAACCCCGCGGAATCATGAAAAGCTTTATTCACTATTTATTTATAATATTATTTGCCTCTGTTTCCTTTTTCGGATGTACAAAGGAAGAAAAACCGACAGTTGGCGTAAGTCTTGGCCCCATGCACGAACGATGGGAAAAAGATAAACGATTCCTTCAGCAGAAGCTTGAGGAAAAAGGGTTGAAAGTTATTATCAAGAATGCTGACAATAACGAAGCCGTACAAAAAGAGCAGGTGCTGGATCTGATCAAAAGTAAAGTGGATGTTCTGATTATCGTCGCCATAAACAGCGATGCTGCCGGTGCACTTGTGCAGGTAGCCAAGAAAAATGGCATCAAGGTCATCGCCTATGACAGGCTCATCAAGAATTGTGATCTGGATTATTATATTTCATTTGATAATGTTAACGTAGGTGAGTTACAAGCTGACTTTCTGTCACGCGTCGCACCGCAAGGCAACTATGCCATTCTCGGTGGGTCACCAAAAGACTATAACTCCCTGCTCATACGACTTGGACAGATGAATGTACTGGAGCCGCTTATTCTGAGAAACGATATCAAGATCGTTTTGGATAAAAATGTTGACAATTGGGATGCAGATGTCGCATTTTCCATAATGAATGAGTTTTTAAAAGAATCAACTGATCTGGATGCCATCGTATCCTCCAATGATGAAATTTCCAGAGGCGTTTGCCGGGCACTCCAGGAACACGAACTTTGTGGGAAAGTATTGGTGTCTGGTCAGGATGCACTTACTGATGCCTGCCGCCGGATCATGGAGGGCAGACAGACCATGACTGTGTACAAGTACATAGAGTCGCTTGCCAATGCCACTGCCTGCGCGACAGCCTCAACATAATATTAT
>CAYZWN010000083.1:0-8078 GCA_964482185.1 uncultured Roseivirgaceae bacterium | reverse complement strand
GCAATAGGTGAAGAGCCACCATATTCACAAATCACCATCAATAACGGGAAAATAATGGTGCCCGCCATTCAATTGCCCAACATGGTAAAGGTGACCCGTGAAAATATGCGCATGACTGTGATCGCCGATGGCTATATTGATGAAAAGGAGGTTTTCGAAGGTCTGTAAAAAAAATACTGCTCCTGTGAAGCGTTCCACAGGAGCAGCCCTTTTTTCTCTATTTTACTATTTTACAATCCGGCAAAAAAATCATTGCCCTTGTCATCAACAATGATGAACGCGGGGAAGTTTATAACCTCAATTTTACGCACAGCTTCCATACCCAACTCTTCAAAGTCAACCAGCTCAACCGCTTTGATGCTTTCTTTGGCCAGAATTGCCGCCGGCCCTCCGATGGAACCCAGGTAAAATCCACCGTATTTTTTACAAGCGTCCGTCACCTGCTTCGAGCGGTTGCCCTTGGCGAGCATCACCATTGATCCGCCAAGGCTCTGGAACTGATCAACATACGAATCCATCCTGCCGGCAGTGGTGGGGCCAAAACTGCCGGAAGGCATGCCCTCAGGCGTTTTTGCCGGTCCTGCGTAATAAACAGGATGATGTTTGAAATACTCAGGCATGGGTTTGCCTGCATCAATCATCTGCTTGATTTTTGCGTGGGCAATGTCCCTTGCCACAATAAGCGTCCCATTCAGGCTTAACCTGGTTTTTACAGGATATTTTGATAACTCCTTCAGGATTTCATCCATAGGCTTGTTCAAATCGATCTCAACCGGCTTTTGAAGATGCGGTTCTACTTTTGGTAAGAACCTTGCGGGATTTTTCTCCAATTCTTCCAGAAATACGCCTTCTTCGGTAATTTTTGCCTTAATGTTCCTGTCGGCACTACAACTCACACCAATACCAACCGGGCATGATGCGGCGTGTCTCGGCAAGCGTACAACACGTACATCATGCACGAGATACTTGCCACCGAACTGGGCGCCAATCTTGCTTTCCTGGCATATTTTCTGCACCCTCGCTTCCCATTCCAAATCTCTGAATGCCTGACCGAATTCATTGCCTTCGGTTGGCAGGGCATCAAGGTTGCCGGTAGATAGCTCTTTCACGGTTTTGAGGGTGGCCTCAGCTGATGTGCCACCAATAACTATTGCAAGGTGGTAAGGCGGACAAGCCGCAGTACCGAGATCCCTGATCTTCTCTTTGAAAAATTTCTCAAGACTTTCATCATTTAGCAGCGCTTTGGTCTGCTGGTATAAAAACGATTTGTTGGCTGACCCGCCACCTTTTGCCAGAAACAGAAATTCATATGAATTACCCGGTTTTGAATAAATATCAATTTGCGCAGGCAGGTTGGTTCCTGTATTTTTTTCTTCTGTCATGGTTAATGGCACAACCTGGGAATATCGAAGATTTCGCGTCTTGTAGGTTTCATATATACCTTTGGAAAGATATTCCGCATCCTCAACCCCTGTCCAGACCCGCTCCCCTTTTTTTGCCATAACGATTGCCGTGCCGGTATCCTGGCAGGTGGGGAGCTGACCCTCTGCAGAAATAACCTGGTTCTTGATAAGTGTGTGTGCCACAAAAAGATCGTTGTCCGTAGCTTCGGGATCTTCTAAAATATTGACTAACTTCTGAAGATGTGCAGATCTCAGGTAAAAACCCACATCGGCCATGGCCTCGCTTGCCAATAGCTCAAGCGCTTTCGGATCAACTTTGAGTACTTTTTTACCATCTATTTCAATGGTGGAAACGTAATCAGATGTGAGCTTACGATAGTTTGTTTTGTCTTCGCCAAGAGGAAATGGCTTTTGATATTTAAACGCTGTCATATTTATGTAATCAGATTAAATTTAGTTTGCTTGCCAAAAATTTTGAATTAAAGTACAAATATAGGGCATCATTCATCTAAAAAGATGATTTTTAACAGTTTTGAAAAACATTTCGATGCTTTCGCTCATCCACCAGATTTTGTATCTTGAACGCCAAACAACTTAAACACTAAAGCCATGATTTTAAAAATTTTATTAACCTGCTTCTGCTTGTCAGTTTATACATTTCCCAGTGCTCTGAATGAAGAAAGTATTAAAGGTTCCTGGAAGGATGACAGGGGCGTCTTCATTTTTGCGGACAATTATTTCTCTTACACTGCTTACGATTCAACATCCTTCGGAAACACCTTTGGAGGCTCATGGAAAACTGAAGGCAATCAAATCATTTTTGCAGTCGAGTTTGATACCTATAACCCGGAAAGGGTCGGCGGCGCTCATAAAAAGTCTTTCGAAATGAATGGCGAAAAACTCATGCTGGAAGGCTCGGCATTCAACCGGACGGATGATGGCAAACAGGGAGCATTAGCGGGGGCATGGCTTTTTGCCACAAGAGTGGTTGATGGAAAACCGGGTGAAAGAAGAGGTGGCGAACAACCACGCAAAACCATGAAAATTTTGTCCGGAACGCGCTTTCAGTGGATCGCTTACAACACGGAAACAAAAGAATTTTTTGGCACCGGAGGCGGCACATACACTACTATAAACGGCAAATACACTGAGAAAATAGAATTTTTCTCCAGAGATCAGACAAGAGTGGGCGCTTCGCTGGAATTTGACTATGAACTCCAGGGTGACGACTGGCACCATCAGGGATTGAACAGCAGTGGTGAACCCATGTACGAAATCTGGGCAAGGAGACAGTAAGTGCGTGGTAACTGTATTTTTTAATCTACTTAAAATACTTTTTCATTTATTGCAATAGATGCCCGCGACCAACAGAATAGCAGCTATCGATATATTCAGGGCGCTAACCATGTTCCTGATGATATTTGTGAATGATCTCTGGACGATTACAGGCGTTCCGGAGTGGATGGGGCATGCCGAAGCCGGCGAAGACAGAATGGGCTTGTCTGACTGGGTTTTTGCCGGCTTTTTGTTCATTGTTGGTTTATCCATACCCTATGCCATAGAGGCGAGAAAGCGGAAAGGCGAATCGTCGCTTGCAATTTTGTGGCATATCCTCCAAAGAAGCTTTGCCTTGCTTGCTATGGGTTTTTTCATGGTAAATCTGGAAAATGTAAATCAGGAATTACTGACCATACCAAAATATGCCTGGCAACTGCTTATGGCATCAGCGATTTTACTGATCTGGAATCAATACCCGAATAGTAAGGCTTTTGATAAAATTCCTCAATGGGTAATGCAAACATCCGGGGTTCTCATCCTGCTGATCATTGCCTTCATCTATCGCGGCGGAACCGTTGAAAGTCCGGAATGGATGCGAACTCACTGGTGGGGTATTTTGGGTATTATTGGCTGGTCATATCTGATCAGCGCCCTGATATATCTGGTGATTGGCCGTCGATTTGCGGCAATTCTTATCATTACGCTGCTTTTTTACCTGCTCAACGCCCTGGAATTTTGGAAACCTTTCGGAATGCCCATCAATATAAAAATAGTCGTCAGCGCAGCGCATCACGCCTGCGTACTGACAGGTGCTCTGATCACATTGATAATTTTGCAATTCGGAGACAACCGAAGACATGAAAAAGTTATTGCAATAATCACTTTAATGGCCGGATTACTCATAGTTTTTGGATTAGTTACACGTCCGGAGTGGGGGATTTCCAAAATCAGAGCCACGCCATCCTGGACAAGCATCAGTAACGGGATCAGCATACTTACATTTGTCATCCTGTACGTCATTACAGATTTGTATAAAAAAACCAGTTGGGCAAGCTGGGTTTCGCCTGCCGGTAGGAGTACGCTCACATGCTACCTTGTCCCCTACTTCTATTATGCTTTTCTGGTGATTTCTGGCGTTTATCTGCCTGACATGCTGAGGACAGGCGTAGTTGGCATCCTCAAATCCTTTCTTTTTGCGTGGCTGATTGTGTTTATCACAGGCATGCTGGAAAAAATCCATGTTAAACTAAAAATATGAATAAAAAATGGTCAAAATCCAATCGATGCTGTTCATCGTTTAAAACACACACTCAGTCGAAATTTTATCCATTGAAAGCATATCATTACTAATTTCATACCCGGTTTAAGAACTATTTAAAAATACGAATTTGCGATTTTTTCCAAGACATAGTCATTTTATGTTTCGGTACAATTTTTTATTGATTCTTGCCTTCTCTTCTTATACAGTTGCTATATGCAGTACGCCGGGAAAAATAGACTCACTGAATCATAAAGCTGAAGAAATGCTGAATAACAAAACAGATTCGGCGATCATACTGTCACAAGAAGCTTTATTTCAGAGCGAAGAATTAAATTATCCCGAAGGGCAATCCAAAGCCCTTTCTCTTCTTTGTTTTGGATATTATGTGCAGGGCGATTACGATCTTGCCATGAAATGCTGCTCTGAAAGCATTCAAATTTCTGAAAATCAACCAGGGCTGGCAGGTGCAATGCTCGCTTATCATGCCATGGGACTGATCAATATCAAACAGGGTAAAAATGATGAGGCTATACAAATTTTGTTGCGCCTGACAGAAATGGCAACAAATACAAATAATTTGCATCAACTGGCTGATGCGTGTTCGAACCTGGGCCTGGCTTATCTGAATAAAAAGTTTTACCAGAGATCACGCGACTACTATCTCTCCGCATTGCGACTTTACGAGAACATTGAACATTCGCATGGAGAAGCGTTCTGTTATTTAAACTACGGCAGGCTGTTCTTTGAGCAGAACGAATACGATTCGGCCGGCTATTATTTCGAAAAGTCTGTCAAATTAGGTAAAGAGCTGGATAATGAGCGGGTTATGCTTCATACATATTCCATGATGGGTCAGGTTGAAATAAACCAAAAGCGATTTGAACTGGCAGAGTTCTATTTTTCAAAAGCATACAATCTGGCTATTTCTCATGATCTGCTTTGGGAAAAAGCCAATTTATCATCCTGGCTCAGTGAGACTAACTTCTATGCCGGCAACTACGAAAAAGCCATTCAATACGGGAGCATTGCCATCGAACTGGCAAAAAAGGCACACATCATTTATATCCTGCAAAAAATGAGTAACACCCTGGCAAAATCATTCCTGCAGCTAAATAACGTGAAGGAAGCCGAGATACATGTGCGCTACCTCGAGCACCTGATCGATAGTCTTGCACTGGCTGATTCAACCGATTTGCTGCGCTCGCTCATAGATATTAACCTTTTAACGGAAGAAGAACAAAATTATCAGTTTGTCAACAGCCAGTTAGCGATAGCAAGAGCTGAAATTTCAAAAAGGAATATCTTTCTAGCCGGCACAATTATCACAATTCTGCTTATACTCATCATTCTTGCTTTGATCGTCAGGTCCAGCCATTTCAAAACCATAAGCAATGAACGGTTACAAAAACTCAACGAGGAAATCAAAAATCAAAAAGCCAGTCTGGAAGATGTTAATATAAAGCTTGACCAAATCAACCGGGAGAAGGATTTGCTTATTGGCGTTGTAGCGCACGATATGCGTTCACCACTCAATACCATCTCCGGACTTGTGAATATCCTGGACTACGAAACAAATAAAGCAAAGGAACTGGAGGAGATTTTCAGGAAAATTCGCCAGACGATTACAAATGCACAGAGGCTGGCTGATGAATTGCTCGAGATAAGTCGTATTGAATCAGGGACTGTCACAAAAAATTATGAGCAATTTCTTTTGTCTGATTTCATAACGGAGTTGAAAAACCAATTTGACCCTATTGCTGCAAAAAAACACATTACCATTCTTGCAGAAAACAATGTCGGGGAATTGGAGCTGACCGCCGACAGTAAAATGCTCCATCGCATGCTTGAAAACCTGCTTAGCAATGCCATTAAATTTTCAGGCGACAATTCCCGGGTAACCATTATCTGTGACACTGATCATGATAAGATTAAAATATCGATAAAAGACCAGGGGGCGGGAATTCCTGAGCATGAGCAAAACCTGCTGTTCACCAAATTTGGCAAAACTTCCGTACGCCCAACAAACGGCGAATCCTCAAACGGGCTCGGGCTTTACATTGTTGATCAGCTTGCCCGGGCCAATGGTGGCAAAGCATTTTTCACAAGCGAAATTGGGAAAGGCTCAATCTTTGGTATAGAAATGCCTGTTCACAGACCTTCCGTTTAATGCTGCATTAGCTGACTGAAATCATTGTTTCAGCACCAATTAAGCAAGAGCTTTAGTTGTGCCAATAGGTGTCCATTCCTGGTCAATTCAAATGAAAATAATGTAAATGTACCAGACATGAGAAATGCTGTTTTATTAAAATATCTCTTCACTATTTTGCGCATTGCCATTGGCTGGCATTTTCTGTACGAAGGCATTGCCAAAATCTTCACACCAAACTGGTCATCCGCTTCCTACCTGCTCAATGCAAGCGGGCCGCTAAAGGATATTTTTATAAATATGGCCGCAAATCAGTTTTTGGTATATCTGACTGATTATGCCATGATCTTTGGTCTAATTGCTATCGGGTTTGCTTTGTTTATTGGTCTCGGAACCAGGATTTCAGCCATATTCGGCGCATCATTATTGTTCTTATTCTATATTTCAAATCCTCCCTTTTCGGTAAATCCGGTTGGATATGGCGTGGAAGGCCACTACCTGATCATCAACAAAAATCTCATCGAACTGATCATACTGATTGTAATTGCGGTATTGCCTGCCGACTGGTTTTATGCCGTGGAAAACCTTAAAAAATCCAGCCCGGAAGAAAGCCCGAAAAATCTAAAAACTGTTCCGGCCGAGGCCAATCACTATTTGAATCCAAAGGCGCTGGACAGAAGAAATATGATTAAAAATCTGATGGCTATTCCGGTATTGGGAGGCTTTGTGTACAGTGTAGTCCGGAATCACGGCTGGGCCAGCTACGAGGAGTTGAGTTTGCGCTCGAAACTTGGGGCAGTTGACGGGAGTTCGGGCGCAAGCATCAAAGTAGTGAAGAAAATGGATCTGTCTCAACTGGTAAAGCCCATTCCTTCAGGCAAAATCAAAAACGTGGATATCGGGCGACTTATTTGCGGTGGAAATCTCATCAGCGGGTATGCGCACAGTCGCGATCTGATTTATGTATCTGATTTTTTAAAAAACTATTTCACTACTGAAAAAGTGATCGAAACATTCAGATTGTGTGAAGCATCAGGTATTAATACCACTGCAGTTGGCACAGATGAATTGTGCCGGTCGATCCTGGACAAATACTGGAAATCAGGTGGTAAAATAAAATGGATTGCGCCGGTTTATCCCGATGAGAAAGACTACAAATCGATCATTGACCTGGCCGTGGATAGTGGCGCAACTGGTGTTATGCTCATTGGAAACCTCGGTGACGAGTGGGCGCGGGATGGTAAATTCGAACTCATCAATAATGTTGTAGAGCACATCAAAAGCAAAAATGTCATTGCCGGTGTGGCGGGTCATGAGCTTATGACATTTCAGGGCATTGAGGAGCATGGCATCGATGCAGATTTTTATATGAAAACACTTCATGATACTTCTTACTGGTCTTGGAGAGATGAAGAGCCAAAAGAAAAGTTGGTGATTGATAATTACGCTGTTGATAATTACTGGGCGCGCAAGCCCCAGGAAACCATCGACTTTATGAAAAACCTCAATAAACCATGGATTGCGTTCAAGGTGTTGGCAGCAGGCGCATTACAACCAAGAGAAGGGTTTAAATATGTCTTTGAAAACGGAGCTGATTTTGCCTGTGTAGGCATGTTTGATTTTCAGGTTGTGGAAGATGCCAACATCCTGAATGAAGTCCTGGATAATCGTGAATTTACCAGGAGCCGAACCTGGATGGCGTAGTCCTGAATTTGTTCGAATTCTAAACCTTCCACTGCGTGGGCGAAATACCCTCTGCCGTCATTGCGGGGAACTCTTTCAAAGCCAGCGCGAAATGGCAATATGTTAGCTATCTGCCCTGGTCTTTCTTCGGCAGGCTGCTAATCCGGAAAGGCTTATCGTAGTCATCACTCGCGGGGACGCCTGTCTGCCTTGATACAGGCAGGCGAGCAATTGGTCGGGGTCAGGTATCCGCACCAAACATAGTCCAAAATCATCGTAAGAAATGACTTATGTCCTACTTTTATCC
>CAYZWN010000082.1:1782-17079 GCA_964482185.1 uncultured Roseivirgaceae bacterium | reverse complement strand
ATACAACGCTCGACACACGACTTCAGGAATATGCAGAAAAAGCCGTAAACCGCCATATGCGTGCATTACAAAAATCATTTGACAATCATTGGAACGGTGTGAATAAGCCATGGGAAAATGACCGCGAAATCCTTACCCTCGCCATACGACAAAGCCCGGCGTATCAAAATCTAAAAACTGCCGGATTGCGCGCAGATTCGATTGAATACTATATGAATCAGAAAAGAGAAATGGATATGTACTCTTGGGAAGGAAAAGAGACAAGGCTGATGAGCTCCATGGATTCTATCAAATACTATCTGAACTTCCTGAATACAGGTGTGCTTTCTATTGATCCTGGAAATGGTGCGATTAAGGCCTGGGTTGGCGGCATCAATTTCAGGTTTTTTAAATACGACCATGTTAACAAACGGTCAAAGCGGCAGGTAGGATCGATTTTTAAGCCATTTGTTTATGCATCTGCAATCGAGCAAGGCATTGATCCTTGCGCATATATTGATGCTTCACAGGAATCATATACAGAAAATAACCGGGAATGGCGACCTGGAAATTCGGGAGGCAATTATGATAGCCAATACACCATGGAGGGCGCACTGGCTGAAAGTGTAAATACCGTATCCGTAAAAATTCTTGAACAGGCAGGCATCGAAAACACCATCCGCTTAGCGCATGACATGGGAATTGACAGCAAAATTCCAAAGGTACCTTCCATTGCGCTTGGTACGCCGAGCATCTCATTGATGGAAATGGTAAACGCTTATTGCGTTTTTCCCAATAATGGCAAAAATGTAAATCCATATTTCATTAGTAAAATTGAGGATAAAAATGGCAAAGTGCTTTGGCAGCATTCAAAAACTGCATCGAGACAGGTCATCACCTTATCAACAGCCCAGATCATGATCGAAATGCTAAAAAATGTGGTAAACTCCGGCACAGCAGTACGGTTAAGAAATACTTATAAGCTGAGCAACGACATAGCCGGAAAGACGGGCACTACGCAATCCAACGCCGATGGCTGGTTTATGGCCATCACACCTAAATTGGTTACCGGTGTTTGGGTAGGAGGCGAGTATCCTGCCATCCATTTCAGGTCAACTGCACTTGGGCAGGGGGCAAATATGGCGCTGCCCATTTTTGCATATTACCACCAGCAAATCAATCAGGACAGCCGGTTCAATGATGTTGCAAAAGCCACTTTCCCGAAACCACCGGAGCATGTAGCACGCGAATTGAATTGCGATCCATTTAAAGAAGACCACACCTTCTGGGAATCGCTATTTGGCAAAAAAGAAGACCGGGAACAAAAAAAATATTCTAAAAAACCCGTGCCTGATAAAAAAGAAAAGGGCTTGTTTAAGGGGATTAAAAAGCTATTCAAGAAGGAAAGATAATTGAAAATAGCGGTTTTTGCTGATTACTAATTTCTTGATTTACCCTCTTCCCGATTTTTCCAAATTCTAATCCATTTTTCATTTTCATCAAATATTTGAAGCACCTCCTGATAATACAGATTTTCTATCTCCATTCTATCTTTCGCTTCGAAAAGGTCACAGGGGTTGTTCTGTTCATGAAAACTATTTTCATCAGTCGGGTCCAGATCTCAAGGTCACTTTTAGAAAACAATTTGAGTCGCTCTTCGGTCACAGGATCAATGTCCGGATTCCATGACAGATATGAAGAATGTGATTTTGGCGCGTCCTTGTCCATTTTACACTCAAATTTGACAGTTTGAACTATTCAAATATAGCAAAAAAAGCAGGTTAAGACATGATAAGACAATCCGGCTGAGGTACTATCTTCAGATATTTAATCATATCTCATACTTTCAATTAAATCGTGGTAGAACCAAAATTATCAAAGCTGCACTTATTAACTAAGTAACAGGGCTCCTCATTGACCCCTATTATGTGCATAAATGTGCCCTGAATAATTCAAAATGGCACGAAAGAAACACCCGCCTCATTCCGTTGAACGATAATCTTTCAGTTTTTAAGCTATTTTTTAGGTGGCTGACTGGGCCGAACCTCAATCTTTGAAGGCAGTGTTCGTGGATCGAGCCTCAACATATCCACCACCATTTGCCCCAGGTCTTCAATCTGAATTTTCCATGCATCCTTTTCATTCGGCTGGTGATCGTTAAAATAGGTAGCAACAGAACCAGGCATGATGGTGCTCACATTAATGCCTTCGTGACGCAAGTCGAGCATCATAGCCTGCGTAAAACCCACAAGGCCAAATTTGCTGGCATTGTAGGCCGCTCCGCCTGCGAAGAAATTGGTGCCTGCAAGGCTGGCAATGGTGATGATGTAGCCTTTTGTTTCTTTCAACGCCGGGATGCAGGCCTTGCAACTGTTGAAGACTCCCGTAAGGTTGATATCAATGGTTTCATTCCACTGTTCAGCGCTCAATTCTGAGATCGGTGCAAAATATCCAACTCCCGCGTTGGCAATCAGTACATCGAGCTTTCCCCATTTTGTGGTAATGGATTTTACGGCATTTTCAAGCGACGCAAAATCGCGCACATCAGATACCATTCCGAATACGTCTCCATGGGCGCTTAGTTGCTTTTCCGCACTTTTTACACCTGCTTCACTGCGACCCGTGAAAGCCACCTTCATGCCTGACTGCAACATGGAAACAGCCATGCCGTAACCTATTCCTTTTGTACCGCCGGTGATGAGGGCGACTTTTCCTTTTATATCTCTCATGATTTAATTTTTAATGGTTTTAATCTCTAAACTCATTCATTTTTATTCTGTTTTCAGATCTTTTGCTGCCTGCCGGTTTTAGTTGCACCAAGATGAATCAGGGCGTCTCCCTGGTGTATGAGTGGCTGATGGTTAAGTCCAAGGATATATCCGTTTCGCGGAGCTTTCAGGTTAACCATAAACTCTCCAAAAGGATCGCTGATTGTGCCAAGCGTGCTGTTGCGTTTGACAAAATCGCCATACCTCACCTTTGCCACAAATATGCCGGAATATTTGGCCCGCACCCAACCCGAGCTGGTTATGATCTTGTTATCTGTTCGTGGATAAGGATTCCGTTGGCTCATTCCGAGATGGTGCATAAGCCTCATTGTTCCGTTAATGCCCTCTTGTATGGCAAATTCATCAAATCTGGAAGATTCTCCGCCTTCAAAAACGATGATATGCTTACCTTGTTTGGCTGCTGACTGGCGAAGGGAATTAGGCCTGTACTTGGCATGAATTGTAAAAGGAGCGTTAAAAGCTTTGGCTAATTCCTGATTTTCCGGATCGGTTAAAACGCAGCGGATTTGAGGATAGTTAGACCGGTCATCGCCTCCTGTGTGAAAATCAATGCCATAGTCGATTTTAGGGATAATATCATGCGTCAGGTAATAAGCAATTCTGGAGGCAAGCGAACCATTTTTATTACCCGGAAATGATCTGTTTACATCCTTACCATCAGGCACAAAACGCGAAAAATTAATGAAACCGAAAATGTTTAGTATTGGTATGCAGATCACAGTTCCTTTTTCAGGAATGTTGAATTGCTGGTCGATGATTCTTCTGATGATTTCCACCCCATTGATCTCATCGCCGTGAAGGCCGCCCATAAGCATCAGAACGGGTCCGTCAACCTTCGATCTGGCAACATTTATCACAATATCAATGGAAGTATGCGAAGGCAATCTGGCAATATTGACAACAATAGACCGGGCTTCGCCTTTCTTTATTTCTGTTTTGTTAATGATCATTCAGGCTTTGATCTTGTCTTTTGGTTTCCGCTTTTTAGCGACACTCCTTTCAACATATTCAACAATTTTTCCAGCAATATCCACACCGGTGGCTTTTTCGATACCTTCAAGACCGGGAGATGAATTCACTTCCAGCACAAGAGGGCCTCTTTTTGATTGAAGCATATCTACACCTGCAATGGCAAGCCCCATTTTTTGAGCTGCCAAAAGGGCCGTAGATTTTTCTGCCCTTGAAAGTCTGATGATTTTGGCATCCCCGCCACGGTGCAGATTGGATCTGAATTCACCTTCCTTTCCCTGTCTCTTCATCGCTCCGACAACCTGACCATCCACTACAAACGCTCTGATATCGGCTCCGCTTGCTTCTTCAATATATTCCTGGAGAATTACCCTGGTCTTGAGACTATCGAAAGCTTCCACAACTGATTTTGCAGCTTTATTTGTTTCAGCCAGAACCACACCAAGCCCCTGTGTACCCTCGAGCAGTTTGATAACCACGGGCGCTTCCCCGATATGGCTAAGTAACGTAGTTTTGCCTTTAGAAAAATTTGTAAAGGCCGTCTTAGGCATGCCAAGGCCCGAACGCGAAAGAATCTGCAGACTGCGCAGTTTATCGCGTGAGCGGGTTATAGCAAGAGAATCCACAGCGCTAAACACATGGCACATTTCAAATTGCCGCACCACAGCCGCACCATAAAAGGTCACAGATGCACCGATCCTCGGAATTACGGCATCAATATCTACCAGACTTGTGCCCTGATAATAAACATATGGCCCATTTTGATCCATAATCAAATCACATTTTAAGTGATCGATTACAAGGCCTTGATGGCCTCTGCTTTCAATTGCCTCAATGAGTCTTCTGGTCGAGTAAAGTGATTTATTTCGTGATAAAACAGCGATTTTCATTTGGTTAAATATAAATATTCATATTAAAATAAAATAACTAAAATATTTGCAAACCCATTAAGAAAACTGATAAATCATATTTTCCGATTTCCTGACACATCAGTCAATTTACCTTTTTTTGATAAATTTTTTTTTGATACATCAATAATAAACCGCTTTTTGAGAAATTTCCTCCCAAGCAAAATAGGATATCTCATATTGGCTCTGTCGGTAAGCGAAAATTCTATTCTGTACGTTGATTTAAAAATAATCAAATCCGAAAAAATGGTGTAGCGGTGTTCGGGAACCCCCCCTGAGTTTTTAACCAATTTATCACTAAAATCCGTTGCATAGTTGAACTTATCCTTATACTCCGGATGATTTGGGTCAAGTAGCTTAAAACGGAGCATTTCCTGACCTTCTACTTTCACAATCTCAATTTCATGACAATGGAGTGAAGAACCATAGGCCCCCGAATCTATTTTTACCTGGACATCAAATAAATCCAACTTTGGCAAATCCACGTAGTCACGTCTTCCTATGATCAGCATTACTTACAGGTTATTTCTAATTCGGCCATAATTTAGTCAGGCGTATTCAAAGTACATCATAACCCGAAACGAAAAAAGGTGATTTATTTGATAGCAGGTTAGCATCTGGTGATTTTATAAATATTTCAATAGATTTCTCCCCCATGATTTTGTGAGTCAGACCAGGAGAAAGCTTTGCGACCTGCCTGTAAAGAGATGATTGGGGATCGACACAAAGGATTCCTGAATGCATTTGAAAAATTCCCAGCACCGATTCGAGCAGGACGCCAAGTTGTTTTTCGTATCCGGGTTTGCAATAAATGGTCTCAAGAAATACAAATTTGTATTGTTCCTGAAAAAGACGCCGCAACAATGGAATTTTTGGCAATATCTTCATCATAAACCTGCCACTGAGCCCCGGTAATTCTACGATATTCCACCGGTCAGGTATGGCCTGGGCACCACAAACGATCTCTTCCTGCTCCTTTATGATAAAATAGTTTTGGTCTCTGAAAAGATGCTCAAAGGAAACCAAATTAAAGTCTTTATAATATTCGGTCAATAACCCGTTCATTTTCGGCAATTCATCCGGCTGCAATCTTTGCACGGCAGGTGATATTCGGCGAAATAACCGTGAAAATGGAATGGTATGAAAATGCCCGCTGTGTTTAAATCCAAATTCCTTAATCAGCCGGCTTGACCGGGTATTTTCTGCATCAACGTAAGCGTATAAAAGAAGTGAGCCGCTATGCTCCAATCCATGACCATCCATCAATCTTTGCACTTCCTGCCTGACGGCACTCTTTTTGCCTTGCCTGATTTTACTCCCGGCAGACCGGAACAACTCCTGAAAAGTGAAGTATCGAATATAATATGCCGCAGACTCAACACCATTGTTAACAACCTTGCGCCGGCAAAAACAAATCGTGCCATAAAGCCTTTGGCGAATGGATAAATTACAAAAGGTGGCATTGGATAGAGTCTGAACTTTTTTCCGAACATCAGCATGATAGTATAGCATGCTGACTCCCGGTGTGCCAATCAGATTTGATTCCAGCAAATGCAGCAGTTGCTCATCCGGCTTTTCGGTTAGTTTTAATATGTTAAAATTTTCCTTCACGTCCGTTCAGATAAAAATATCATTCTTTAATCAATTGCGAAAACATCCGGATATTTGATGGCATGCAAGTTTATCAAATTATTCAACTCCCAAACAGAAATTCGAATTATCAGACACAATTATTTGCAGGAAATATTATAACTGAAACAAATCTTGCCCCTTAGCTGGCAAATTGTAGATAAAAATGGCCTCCAAGTCAATAAAGTACCTTATTTTTGAGGCATATGTTATTGTTCACATACTAAGACTAATTCCCATGGAATCATCATTCGAAAAAGCTTTTGCGTATATGTTCTTTTTAGTAATGTCTGCTGATAAGGTGGCCCATCTCGATGAGTTTATAATACTTAATAAAATTTTAAGGTTTGAAAAAATTGAAAAGAAGTCATTTATGTCAACCATTGATCAATTAAGTAATATGGAAAATAAAGACATTTATGCACAGGGCATTGAGCTGTTGAAGTCATTGTCTGAACCGGAGCAGAAAAAATGCCTTGCCTATATGTTGCTCATAGCCAAGGCCGATGGTGATTTACATCTGAAGGAAGATACATTGATGCATAAAATAAGCTCGGATGAATTGAACATACCTTTTGAAGAAATTAGTGGTCTTGAGCGCAAGATTGCACTTGAGCTGCCTTCGTGAGAAGCCCGCGGCAATAAACTTTCAAAGCTTATAATAATCCGGTTTTCAATTTCACTTCAAAATTTAATTTATAACAAATGAGGCTCACAACAATTGCAAGAAAAACAGGGATTAAGCCATCGAAACTGATTGAATTTTTAATTGGTGAAGGCATCGAACCGGATAATGGAGTAAATACCCGGCTGGATGATGCAACCATTTCAATCATAAAGCAAAAGTTTAATATTGAAGAGCCTGTTTTGGAATCATTGGAAAAATCAAATGATGTCGGAGAAACTGAAGGCCCACACGTACAAAACCATGATTTAAAGAACGAGCAGGATGAGGAAATAGCTTTAACTCCTGGCAAGCCCCAAATAGATGATGACAATACTGTAGCTGAAACGATTGAATTAGAGCCTGAAGAGCCCGTTGCACCAAAATCGGGCACAATCGATGACCTTGAACAAGGTGAAGCCGATCACATTGAATTGATAAAGGCAAAAAAAATCAAACTTGAAGGCATCCGGGTTTTGGGAAAAATAGAACTGCCGGAAAAGCTCAAAAAGCCGGAAGAGCAAGAAGATGAAAAACCAAAGGCCAAACAACCAAAGGGAAAAATACAGAAGGCGGTTGCTAAAAATGACCGAACCGGTTTTGAACGTAAAAAAGGCGCCGGCAGTTATCAGAGTCGTCAGAACCTGAGTTACGAAGAAAAGCTTAAAATTGAAGAGCGAAAGAAGCGAAAACTGCTTCAGCAAAAATTAAAAAAGGAAAAGGAACTCAAAAGAAAATATTACGAAAAAAATATCCAGTCAAAGTCCATTAATAAACCAGTTAAGGATAAGAAAAAAACAAATACAGAACCATCGCAGCCTCCGGTACCTGTTCCGGGAAGTTCAAGCCCTGTACGCCGCCTGTGGGACTGGCTGAATGGCAGGTATGACAGATGATAATTTGTTAAAGCAGGGAAATAATTTCATACCAAATCAACCTGGCATCAAGTGCACTTTTTTACCGGCAAGGCTCAGGTTCTCATCCACAAACTGCTCATTCCAAAGATTCGAAATCACCGCTGAAATATTTGGATTCTGCAATGCCCAAAGGTAGGCTTTCATCGGAGGCTTCATATCCCCTGGCACAATTTGATTCACCTTATCGATTCGCCATTGAGGCAAAGGTTTGAGTTGCTCATGCTGCGTGGCCACAGCCATGGCAGCCTTCATGGCAATTACCCCAATGCCGGCATCTTTAGCCTCCCGGATTGCATCGTGCATATAGCCGCCATTAATCACATTGTAGGCACACATCACCACATCGTATTTCCCTGTTTTCGTAGCCGCTTTAACCACGCCGGCAGGATCGTTGTGCGTTGAGACACCAAGAAACCGAACCAGTCCTTCTTTTTTAAGCTGATCGAGCGTATCATATATTTCGGGAATCTGCACTTCCTCGGCGCTGTTTGCGCCATGCGGGCACATCAGAATATCAAAATATTTTTGTCCTGTCCTTTCCAGACTTCCAAGTAATGACTCCCGGATATTCTCTTTAAATCCTTTGCTTCCATCTACCAAATGACCATAGTCGGGTGCCATGGCATTTGAAAGATAAGATGGGTCCATAGAGCGCTCCTGACCCGGCCAGTAGGTCAGGTAGTAGCCGGGGATGTCCACGCCTCGCTCTAAGCGAATTTCAGCGGCCCTTTTTAATATCGCATTTTTTTTACCTTCCGGTAAACCATCAAATATCTCGCGATACTTGCCGTTGCGCACATTATTAAAACTACTGATTTTGGTCGTCATAAATACTTTTTCGCGCTTTGACGGGCTATCAACTATTTTTGCATAACCGCGTTCGCATTCACCGCGACCATAAGCAGGCGCCATGTCCAGATAGTTGAGGCCTCTTTCCATAGCAACTTCTACCATACGCGTATTGGTCGTTGAAACCGGATCTCCACCATTGACAAATTCAGAAACCATAAAACCGGTTTTCCCAAGTTGCCGGTATGCCATATCAGATTGCTTGTTTCTCCATTCGAGGGCCACAGAAAGTGGCTTAGCTGAGGTATTTCCACCTTTTGAAACAGACAGGGATACGGAACTTGCAGCGATGGCAAGTGCCCCTGATTTAATGAATGTTCTCCGGTTAATCATAGTTAAAGGCTTTAGTTGATTTCTTGATATTTAAAGTTAGTTAATACTTTTAAAAGAATAAACCGGAGCTTTTAGTTTTGAATCGGTATGTGTTTATTTACATCAAAATAAACAACATCAAGAAATGGGTAAAATAATCATTATCGGAGCGGGAGGAGTAGGTAATGTGGTCGCTAAAAAATGCGCCAGGGAGACCGAAAGTTTTTCTGAAATACTTCTGGCTTCCAGGACCAAATCCAAGTGTGACGCCATCGCGCAATCGGTAGGCGGCAACAGGATTCAAACAGCTCAGGTCGATGCGGACAACGTATCGGAACTGGTAAAACTTTTCAGAGAGTTCGGGCCTGAAATGGTGATCAACGTGGCCTTACCATATCAGGACCTGACCATTATGGAAGCTTGCCTTGAAACAGGCGTTCACTACCTCGACACCGCCAATTATGAACCCAAAGATGTTGCGAAATTCGAATATAAATGGCAATGGGCATACAAGGAAAAATTTGAGAAGGCCGGCCTGATGGCACTGCTTGGTTGCGGATTTGACCCCGGTGTTTCGGGCATTTATACAGCTTATGCGCTCAAGCACCACTTCGACGAAATCCACTACCTGGATATTGTAGACTGCAATGCAGGGGACCATGGAAAGGCGTTTGCTACCAACTTCAACCCGGAAATCAACATCCGCGAAATCACCCAAAAAGGTAAGTTCTGGGAAAATGGAAAATGGAAGGAAATCGATCCTATGTCGATCCATATGCCGATTGATTATCCGAATATCGGGGCAAGAGAATCTTATCTGCTCTATCATGAAGAGCTCGAGTCGCTGGTAAAAAACATCCCAACCATAAAGAGGGCGCGCTTCTGGATGACATTCGGTCAGGCATATATCACGCACCTGCAGGTTTTGCAAAATGTCGGCATGACCAGCATCGAACCAATCAAATTTCAGGGCATCGATATCGTGCCTTTGCAGTTTCTGAAAGCGGTGTTGCCTGAACCTTCGGATCTTGGCGAAAATTACACAGGGGAAACCTCAATCGGCTGCCAGATCAAAGGATTGAAAGATGGCAAAGACACAACCTATTACATCTGGAACAACTGCAAGCATCAGGATGCATGGGCGGATGTTCAAGGCCAGGGTGTATCATATACCACCGGTGTGCCTGCTATGCTCGGCGCAAAATTGATGATGACAGGTAAATGGATGAAACCCGGTGTGTTCAACGTCGAAGAATTTGATCCCGATCCTTTTATGGCTGAAATCGGACATTACGGCTTGCCATGGAATGAAATCGTGAACGGTAAGCTCGCCTTTGAGGATTATGGTTGATCACAATTTCGATTTTGATATCGATCAGATTCCATCGCCATGTTTTGTGCTGGATGAGAAGCTGCTTATTAAAAACCTTGAACTATTACAATACATCCAGGAAAAGGCCGATATCAGTATTCTGTGTGCATTCAAAGGCTATGCGATGTGGAGCACATTTCCATTATTGCGCAAATACCTTAAAGGCGCCACGGCAAGTTCGCTCCATGAAGCCATGTTGTGTCATGAGCAATTCGGCTCCAAAGCACATCTTTGTGCACCTGTTTACACATCAGATGAGATTGATTCTATAACAGATATCAGCAGCCACATTACTTTCAATTCATTTGACCAGTTTCATCGCTTTGAAAAAACGGCTCTGGAAAAAAAACTGAAAATTGCCATAAGAATCAATCCGGAATATTCTGAAATCGAGACGGATTTATACAATCCCTGCGTGCCCGGCAGCCGGCTTGGCGTGGTGATAAAGAATATGCCTGAAAATCTCCCCAAATCCATAACAGGCCTTCATTTCCATTCACTTTGTGAACAAAACTCCGATACACTTGAAAGAACGCTGCAAGCGGTTGAGGATAAGTTCGGAAAATATCTGGCCCAGATTTCATGGCTGAATATTGGCGGCGGCCATCATTTCACTCGCAAAGACTATGATGTGGAGCGGTTTATACGCGTAATTAAAGACTTTAAAAATAAATACAAGCTGGAAATCATTGCCGAGCCGGGAGAAGCCATTGGCTGGCAAACAGGATACCTCGTAGCCACCGTTCAGGATGTTACTGAATCCAACGGTTTTCGTACGGCCATGCTTGATGTTTCCTTTGCCGCGCATATGCCGGACTGCCTCGAGATGCCATATAGACCGACAGTGATTGGTGAAATCGGTGAAGCATCAGGGGCGCACGCCTACCGTCTTGGCGGACTAACCTGCCTGGCCGGCGATTTTATGGGGACATTTTATTTTAAAAATCCGCTGAAATATGGGGATAAAATTGTCTTTGACGATATGATCCATTACACCATGGTCAAAACTACCACATTCAACGGCGTTAAATTGCCATCAATTGGAATTATAAAATCAGATGGAGCATTTGAATTGATAAAATCGTTTGGATATGATGATTACAAGGGTCGATTATCGTAGCTCATATTGTGCCGGGCACCTGGTTGCGGGGGCGGCCAACGGCAGATAGTCATTAAAGTTTTTTCGGATTTTCTTCTTTCACTATATCATCGACAAACTGCCTGAGTTCGCGCATCTGATCATAACTCAGTCGCTGACCGACTTTGCTGATAGTAAACAGCCCGATGAGCAAAATACTTCCCACAGGAACGGCATAAAGACCATAGGCATCCATTTTCAGCATCATTTGCGATAAACCAAATAACAGACCCAACATCGTGAGGAAACCAATGGCGGAGTAAAAAAACACAAACATGGTCCATACTCCCGGTTTTGGTCCAAACAAACCCCTTATCAAAGTTCCGGTTTCACTTTCTTCCAATTCCAGATGCAGGTGGGGAGACCAGTAATGTTGGCGAGAGACGGGCATTTTCAACATAACATGGTGTTCAACAATTTCACCCCTGATGGCATTGTTGTCTTGCAAGGCCTCAGCCATTTTGGCTTTGATTGTATCCGGTTTTTGATTGACTTCACTCCTGAACCTCGGCCTGATACGGAGTTTATTTTGTGAATTTTCCATGTATAATAATTGGGTAATAATCTGATTACAATGGAATTATAGTACATTTTTTGGAAAATATCATAAATGATGTCGCATTTATCCAACATTCATTTCATTAAAATCAACTTTTAGATAATATTGTGCATTGAAAAATCATGATCATCAACCATCTTATCCAACAACAATCCTTATTAGTTAAACCAAAACTTTTCATGACAAATATCCTGCTTTCCATCCTTATACATTTTGCAATGCAAAGCTGCCATCAGGCAGATGATTCGGTACAGGACAGGTTTGGTTTAGGGGAAAATGTTGCAATCTTAAGTACATATGATCTTGTTGAGGCAAGCGGAATGGTGGCAAGCATGGCACACAAGGATCGCTATTGGGTTATCAATGACAGCGGAAACCCTGCAAAAGTTTATCTGATCGATAAAAAGGCCAATATCATTCGCGATTACTGGATCAATGGAGCTATTAACCTGGATTGGGAGGATATTGCCATTTATACTGATAAATCAAGCGGTGCCGGCAAGGTAGCAATCGCAGATATAGGAGACAATTTTGCGATTCGCGATCATATCCGGCTTTATATATTTGATGAGGCGGAAACGGTGCATTCCAGTGACACCACTATTAGCAAAGTGGAAATGTTGATGCTAAAGTATGAAGACGGTCCAAGGGATGCCGAAGCGCTTATCATCGATCCGTTGACATCAGAAATTTTTATCATTACAAAAAGAGAACCTAATGTCCGCCTCTACAGTGCCCCGTTAGATTTTTCAGCAGATACAATTCAATTGAAGCTTGAAACAACACTTCCATTCTTTTTGATCACCGCTGCCGATATCACAATTGATGGAACAGAGATATTGATGAAAGACTACAATGCTATTTATTACTGGCAGAGGACGCCCGGAGAAACCATTCCACAAACATTGCTCAAACCACACGAACTCCTCCCCTACATCCCTGAACCCCAGGGCGAATCCATTGCATGGGAATTGAATGGAAATGGTTTTTATACATTGAGCGAGCGCAATGAGCCAAAAGAGCAAATTCTTTATTATTATAAGCGCAATTAATCCTGAGTGTTTTCAATAAAAACCATAATCATTGATCTGGAGCAACAGGTGCATTTTTTACTTAAACCGGAACCTTCTTAGCCATTTCACCCGGATTCGAGCATATCTGAAACGTATTCCGCTTAATCCTCCTCAGCTTGGGAAATGACAGAAAAAGACAGTGGATTTGTCGCGATTACTCAAAAAAAAAGGCGGGATTAACCGCCTTGATTCCAACCGAAAATTATTTTACATATTGCCTAAATTTGACAATATGGCCGCGCCAAAAATAAGTGCAATTAGCATGTAAAGTGCCACCAGGATTGCAAACAGGATCAGCGCCCCCTTTGCAAAATTGGCCTTGTTCTGATTGGTGCCACTGCCAAAACCCCATACAAATAGCATGATAAATCCTACGAGTGGGATCGAGGCAATAAACAAGGTAATGGCCCAGTCTTTTACACTCATTACCGAAGTCGAATTGGTTTGTTCTTCCATGTGAATTGAATTTAGGTTTGAAATTTTGAATAGCTAAATATATAAAAAAACCAGATTTCACAATAACTTCATGCCTCAACTTAATTGAAAGTGCCTGATTGTCCGGGTTCATTAGGGCATTCAACTTAAATCACGATACTGACAGTGGAGAATAAAAAGCGCATTACAAAAAAAGAAAAGGCTTTAAAAATTGCTGAGGTGCTCAATCAGCTTTTCCCTGAAACGCCCATACCGCTCGTTCATCAGGATCCTTTTACCTTGCTTGTCGCCGTGGTGTTGTCTGCACAATGCACCGATGAGCGGGTAAATAAAATCACACCACTACTGTTTGGCCGGGCGGCTAATGTATTTGAAATTGCTAATCTTCATGTTGAAGAAATCAAGGAAATCATCAGGCCCTGCGGGCTCGCTCCGGCAAAATCAAAGGCCATATCGGAACTTTCCAAAATCATTCTTGACAAGCATGCAGGCAGGGTTCCGGACACCTTCGAGGCCCTCGAAGCACTTCCGGGTGTTGGCCACAAAACGGCTTCAGTGGTGATGTCGCAGGCATTTGGTGTACCTGCCTTTCCTGTTGATACACACATACACAGACTGGCATACAGATGGGGCTTGTCAAACGGAAAAAGTGTCACGCAAACTGAAAAGGACCTGAAAAGTCTGTTTCCAAAGAATACCTGGAACAAGCTGCATCTTCAAATCATTTATTTTGGAAGGGCATACTGTCCGGCCCGTGGGCATATTCCGGAACAATGTCCGATATGCAGCCTTTATGGCCGCCGAAGTCTTTTTAAATGAAATTTTCCGAATCATTTGGATTGGATGAGCTGCATGGCTTTTCTGCTTTGGATTTCAGAATTCTTTTTTTTCTTTTGCTTTAACCAGTCCCCAATCCCGGTATTCACTTTTCTCATAATCACGAAAACATTACATAACCACGCATACCGGGCAAATCGTTTTTTTTAGGTATCAAAAACAGACAACTTTAAAATCCGGTTTACGCCCCTTATTAGAATGCTTGTATGTCTGGCTATATGACAGATATGCGCTTATCTATAATAATCAGGCGTCCAATAATCATAGAACCAAAAACCGAATAAAATGAAACAGATGACAATTTGCCTTCTTGGATTGCTTTTGCTTTCGGGCTCGCAATATGAGCTGATAGCCCAGGCAAGAAAAGGCAGACCAAAACCAACAGTAAAGACAGGCAATACGGATGGAAACCAATGGTGGATCGGCGTGCGTGGTGGCACAAATCTGAGTACTGTGAATCCTGAAACTTCATTCTCAGTATTTTCTTACACAGGAACCACAACGCCGGGCGACAATGAAAAATCCTACGAGTCGTACAATCTGCCGGGTCTGCAATTTGGATTTTCAGCATCATTTGAATTTCTGAAAGGCTTGTCAGTTAACCTCCTGCCATCTTACGCCTCCTATGGATTTCAATACAATAATTCCTACAGGTGGAATGATGCAGAAAATGTCGAAAAGCAGGTCACGACCAATCACAATATCAAAACAAAACTTCAGTATGTTGAGCTGCCCCTTACATTCAAGTACGAGCTTTCTGATGGCGCCTTTAAGCCCTATTTACAGGCGGGAGGTTATGCGGGATTGCTTACAGACGCAAACAAGAACGTTGAGACAAGCGGCATAGATCAGGCTTCAGGTTCGGAT
>CAYZWN010000082.1:0-1772 GCA_964482185.1 uncultured Roseivirgaceae bacterium | reverse complement strand
GAAATCCGCGTTTCCGAGCTTTCTGTCGGCATTCAGGAGCGAACGAACAAATGGAATTACGGGATCCTGGCCGGAATCGGCTTTACCCAAAATGTGGGTAATGCGCGGATCGGGCTGGAAGTCAATTACATGTATGGCTTTCAGAACATTGATAACGGAACAAAAAAATACTACGACAGCCAGCTCACAACGGGTATTTATGATGTTCCTGATGATTATTCACTGAACAGCATCGCCATTTCCATGCAAGTGATCATACCACTGAAATTTATTACTTCGAAAGATTATATACCGCTGTAGCAATTCATCAATCCGGATAAGCTGATTCCACATTCTTTATGATTAATAAAATCTAAAAAACACAGATCAGATTTAAAATAGCATTCAAATGAAATTCAATATTATACACTCAATTGCCCTGATTGGAGGTCTCATCATGCTCTCTTCCTGTAGCGAGGAGGATGCATTTGATCCTACATCCAGCTTCGTGAAAATATACAATGATGAATCTTTCAGCAGCGCTTACATTCCGATGGATATCGTGGAAGCCGGGGAGAAAGGCTACTTTATCCTCAGCGCATATGATAGCTGGAATACCTACATACTCAGGATAGATGAAAATGGTGCATTCCTCTGGGACCACAAGCTTGCCGATAATTACGTAAACCCCATAGATGGCCTTTACTACCTCGACAGCGCCTTTTACTTTTTTTGTATGGATGATTTATCCCTTGGTACGTACCTCATGAAGGCCACGGATCAGTCGCGGGCGGCCGATGTCGAACGAAGCTATGGCGATATTGTATATCCGCTTGCCTCTTCCGCCACAGACGATGGTTTTTTGTTGGAAAGCTATAACCGGGAGTCTTACAGCACCAGACTCACTAAACTCAATGCGTCGTTCGCAAGGGTCTGGGACGAAGAATATGAGGTGGAACAGGATGTAGAACCTTCCATCATCAGGCATCTGACAAGAATTGGAGACAGGCTTCCCTTTTTTACGGGACAGGCCGGTAATCAGTATTTTTTAAATGGGTATTTTAATTACAGCATGTCGCTCGTTTTTGTGAATGCCTCCAACGGAACTCAAACAGGAGTCATCAATGGCTTCAGAAGTGAAAGCGCGATCAGCAGCGCTCAGTACCTGGATGGCAACACCTTTGCCCTTTCCCGTTTTGATCACGGCGAAAATTACCTGATTCCCAGAACAAATCTGAACACATCCGGCATTGGCATCAGCAGTGACCTTTTGGGAAACGAACACCCTGAAATGACCCCAAATGCATTTGTAAATTGCCAGACGATTGATATAAATGGAAAAGCCGTCACAATGTATGGCACTTCTACGAAAAGTGGTCAAATGCTGCTCTATGCCTATGATCGTGCATCAGGATCGCTGATTGGCACGCAACATATCGGAAACATCAATCCTTATGAATCGATCAAATTTGTTGCAACACATGATGGCGGGCTGGCTGTTTTGGGCAATACATATGTCAATGGCCGTTTTTCGAGAATTGCACTTGTTAAACTTTCAGAAGCCCAGTTGATGGAGTTTGCTTATTAGCATCGGGTTGATTGATATTTAATTGTTGAGGATTTTAGGTGAAAATTCAACGAATCAATAAATCAACAGCTCAACAATAATCGACTCCACAAACTGCCAGGAATCCCGTCAGCTATCAATATAAGGTTATCATTAGCCTGACAAATAAAAAAGCCCCATTTCTGGGGCCGTTTAAGGGTTTTTAATAATTTATTTTTGGTTTTAT
>CAYZWN010000081.1:0-17154 GCA_964482185.1 uncultured Roseivirgaceae bacterium | reverse complement strand
CCATTAAACAATTAGAATCTGTTTGTTATCTCCGGCTTTCCTCCGATTAGTGATTATGAAGAAAATCGCTTTGGCATTTTTGCTATTAGCCTTCATCATCTGATGCGTTTCATGTTTTGCTGGGAAAAAAAGGACTCAGGAATATCCGTTTTATAATCAGCCGAAAGAATCTCAATGACCGTTTTTTTTCCTTCCTCCCCGGCAGGAATCATCTCAAGTCTGCAGGGTATGGTCCTCCCTCCCATTTCCCTGATATCAGAAAGCAACTGGACATTTACCAGTTCTTCATCTTCATCAAAAAATTCAATTTTCAACTGCAGGTATTCATCTTTGGTAATCCACAGGAATATTTTGCCCCAAACTACGGCGGCATCCGGTTTGGGAATCAAGCGTATTTTATGGCACAATCTGCCCAATATTTCCTCCTCTCCTGCAAATGAATGCTCATAATCCCTGATGACAGATGACTCCCTGATCAGGTCATCGTTGGTAAAGTCAGATCCCATCCAGCTTTGCGTCATCATGGAGGGAGGCAATTTGATCATGCGGTCGATGGATGGCACCCAGTTCCACATTTCTTTTTGTCTCTTCATGAAAACCTGGCCCCTTTCCTTGGCGGGAGCAGTGATAAAAACCATTGAGTAATCGGTACCTCGTCCCCAGCTTTTCATTGAAATGGTGCGTTGCCAGGCGGGCCGGATGATGGTCATGGTCATCTCCTGGGTCACATAATCGCCACGCCACTTCTTATCCATCATTTCCACAACTTCTTTTGCCGTTTGTGCTTCTACGCTCAATGAGGAAATCGATAAGATGCATAAAAGCAAGATCATAACTGATTTGTATTCTTTGGAAATCTTGCTAAAAATTGATCTTATATTATTCATTTTTTTTCTTTGTTGGGTTAAATTAAGATACTGAATATCAATTATTAAAAGCAACTCATATCATAATCCACTTTAAGGGTGAAGTAAGTCAAAAAACTGGTCAATCATTTTATTGAAGGTGACCTGAACCGGTTCACTCTGGTCAACAAATGCATGCAGAATCCCGATGCCTTTCATCAGGCTGGTAATGTGCCTCGCCAATAAGTCGGCATCCAGACCTGCACTGATTTCGCCCTTCTGCTGAGCCTTCTGAATCCATTGAGAAAATTGCAGGTTGAAATTTTTGTTGTAGTCCTCCATTTTCTTCCTGAATTCCGGCTTGCGCATCAGACTCTGGAGAAATATCAAATAGTTGCTCAGGCTTTCTGCCTTCTCATCAGAAGACATATTGAGCTGATCCGAAACCGGGGAAAACGCTTCGTATAATGATTTCAGATTTTCGCGTAAGGTGCGGTTTTCATCAAACTCTAGGGTAAAGCTATCTAAATAATGATCCATGAACATTTCCATGGAGTGCTTATACAATTCTTCCTTGCTATTGAAATAATGATAAAAAGCACCCTTTGACAAGCCACTCTCCTTTACGAGCTCGCTCATCGTGACTTCCTTGTATCCCTTTTGGAAAAACAATTTAAATGCCGTTGCAAGAATGTGTCCTCTGTTATCCTTAGCTTCCATATACAAACCGAACGTTTGGTATGTTGTACGAAAACAAAAGTTTAATGTTTGGAGAATATTGGTTTTTATTACGCTGTGATGAGTTTAAATCCACATCATTACAACTGTTATTGAAAATTACGGATTAAATAATCCAAACTGAAGATAGGAAGAATCCCCTCCGTTCACTGATGTACATCGAGGAGAGCAATCAGCTCAGCTTTGTTTCAACTCACTGATGCAATTGATGAGGTACTAAGATGCCGGGAACAGCACTTATGGCGAATGAGCACACTCCTGCCGCCTTGTGCGTCCGGATGGTTTATATTCTATTCAAGGGGCAGTCAATAAATCGCACTCATGATGGTATTTACATAAAAGAAAAACAGGTATATTTATTTACTAAAGTTTCGCAGATAAATGCAACTATATTAACTGCCTATAATTCAATTGATTAAAACCTTGCGTTCTTTGTGTTTACCTTTGTGACCCTTGCGATAAAAAATAAAACCGAAATGAAGACTACAAAAATATTATTCATCCTGATTACAGTCTTTTTCTCTGGCAAAAGTTTAATTCTTGCCCAGCAAAAAACCGATGAATTGCTGCCGACCCGGGGACTTTGTATTGCCGCCCCAAAACCGGCCAGCCTTGACCGGTTTGTAAAATTCATTGACGAAGAACTGGCTCCGCGAAAAGTAAACACGCTGATCCTCCGCGTGGATTACAATTACCAATTCAAAAGCCATCCCGAATTGCAGGACAGTGAGGCGCTGTCTGAAGCAGAAGTAAGTAAACTGGTTTCAATTTGTAAAAAACACCAGATCAACCTGATCCCGCAGATCAACCTGCTGGGGCATCAGTCGTGGCACAGCACATTGGGAAATCTGCTGAAAGTGTATCCTGAATTTGATGAAACGCCACATGTTATACTTCCTGAAAAATATGTTTGGCCCAATGACGACGGCCTTTACTGCAAAAGTTATTGCCCGCTGCATCCTGATGTTCATGGCATTGTCTTCGCTTTGGTAGATGAAATCATGGAAGCTTTTGAGGCTACTAACTTTCATGCCGGCATGGATGAGGTTTTCTATATCGGAGATGACAAATGCCCCAGATGCTCAGGCAGGGATAAGGCAGAATTATTCGCCGGTGAAGTAACAAAGATCAGAAACCACCTGGCGCTGAAAGACCGGATTTTATGGATTTGGGGCGATCGCTTAATTGATGGCAAAGCCACCGGAATGGGTATGTGGGAAGCCAGCATGAACAATACGCACAGGGCCATTGATATGATTCCAAAAGATGTTTTTATCTGCGACTGGCATTACGAACGTGTTGATCCGTCTGCGGCCATGTTTGCCATGAAAGGCTTTAAAGTCGCGACCTGCCCATGGAGAAATGGCGATCTTGCTACCCGCCAACTGCAACAAATGGTTGATTTCCGAAAAAATGCCACCCCGGCCATGCGCGACAATTTTCAGGGCATGATCCAGACAGTCTGGACGAGCGCTGAAAATTTTATGGATTATTTCTATGGTGTAAAAGAGCAACCCGGACTGGAGCAGGGCGATCAGGCAGGATGTTTCAGGGAATTATTCAAGGCTATCGGAGAGTTGAAGTAGCAACTAACGACTGCGTTTACAAAAAATCCTTTTTTCTTTATAACAGTTTTCGCTTAACACAATTATTTGCTCTGTGATGTTCTGTATGCCTCCAGGAAATCACACAAAATTTTTATGTTACGATTAAAAAGTGCGCTGGATATTCTGTCTTCAACGCGATATTCGCCATTCCATTTGGTCACTTCTATATCCTGCCTGAATTTATCATTTCGAACAATCCATCTTCCCAGGTCATCCTGCGCTTCAATCACATCTCTCGCATCTTTTGCCAATTCTTCCAATTTGTCATGATCAATTTTCACCGTAACCTCCCCTCCCCGATTTTTTACCTGATTAAATCTCTCTTCCGCGTATTCCAGTGCTTTTTCCAAATCCACTTCATAACCATATCCGGTTCGCCTCTCCAGCGAAAGTTGGTGCAGTGAATCAACCCGGATGCGACCCCGATCATAGTACAAAGGTTTGTTGGTTCCTATTTCCATAAACCTACCCCACTTCCCATTAGGCAAACGCGAAGCCTTTAGCCATCTGATCGCATCGGGAATGGGTTCAAGAAGGGTTGACTTGCCGGTATGCAAATACAAATCGATCAGGCTGTGGATATTATTGACAGTTACCAACGGACAAACGGATGGCGGCTCAAATGACCGGGCCCAGGCCGGTTGCAAAAATTCATTGTATTGCTGCGCCCAGCCTGGCTGCGGCGGTGGCAGTTGAGAAATCATTAGAAACCTTCCGACCTTTTGCAGACTATGATGGAAAGCATCCTTTTTGTAATATCGATCCGCCTCAATCATCACCCTGATGCAATCATTGATGCCCTTGTCATTGAAGGTGGCAAAATCGTGGTAGTTGCCCTGATGAGGATACATATGCGGCCAGCCACCATTTGTAAGCTGCGATTTAAGCATCATATCCAAGGCTTTCGCAATTGAGGCACTTAGCTCAGGCAGGTCAACTTCCTGGTCGAGGGCCATTAAAAAACTGATCGCACTTTGCGTCTGGTTGTCATCAAAGCTCACCCTTTTGCCCATTGGCCGGTCAAAATATATTTTGTGTTCCCAGCCACCCGGGTCGTTCTGGCCTCTGATAAGGGCGCTTGCCGCATCTTCAGCGGCTTTAAGGAAGGCTGGATTTTTTGTGACTTTATAAGCCTTTAGAAAACTCATGCCTACAGCAGGTGTACCCGGTGGCTGTACTTCAATTGTCCGGTCATCCGTTTTGCCCTCTCCCCATTTTTCTGAACCATCCAGGGTGTAATGATAAACGTAACCGCCTTCGATGGATAGTGATTGCATAAATGCTATACCACTTTCCATGCTTTTCTCAGCGAGTTTTGCCAGGCCGGAAAATTGCTTATTATCGAGCGCCTGAGAACATACATTGCTGAATATCAACGATTGGAAAAAAAACAGATATGTAAACTTCTTTACCCTAAATATATATGCAGACATGCTTATCTGGTTTTTACATGAATAACAAACATTTGTCTGGTACCATCCTCTGCAATCCCGGGTACCAGTATGGCATCGTTCGTCCGATTCCAGCGGGGCGCCGGGTCTATCCGAATGTCTCCGCTGTAAGCACCTTTATTGATGCCTTCGCTCCTTTTAAACCTGCCGTCCGCCATGCTGTAAATGGTATAATAATTTTTTGAAGATTCGGCGTGACCGTTTACAAACCATTTTGCGTCCGGCGAAAGTGCAATATCACCTTCCGGCTTTGGAAAAATGTCCGAATTGCCCAGTTGGCCAATGATTTGCATTTTGTCCGTATCGTATAAAATCTGTCTGTCCTTGCTTCTGTCCTCATGCCGCTCACTTCCAATCATGATATTGCCCTCACCCCACTCCGGGTGCCCTCCGATGTGTATTTCATGCATGGTGAGCCCGGAGCCATCAGCATTTATTGTAAATGGAACATTGATTCTTTCACCTCTCTGCCCATTCCAACCTGCTCTGGCAAAGAAATAAACACGATCACAACCTCTGTTCCAGAGGGTATGATTTATGAATAGGCCATCGTGGTTTAAATCAGGATTTTTCACTCTCAGCTTGTGATCAAGTTGGTGATACGAAACAAGCAAGCGCCTTTCTCCCGATTCGATATCAATGATAAAAATTCCATCATCCTTTGGGGCTATTTCATCTTTTGACCAATCCAATGCCTCAGGGTAGCCCGTCACCAGGCGCAACCTTGCAAGCCGTCCGTAATTGATGCCAAGCCACGCCGAACCATCCGCAGCGACACCTCCATTGCCGATGGGGGCATCATCATACCTGTACTCCTTTACCCTGGCGCGTAAAGTAATGTCATACAGCACAGTAAAAACCTTTCCAGTCTCAATATCCCTGTCATTAAAGAAAAACTGGTTTTCGGGAGCTAATGGATTCCAGTAGAACATGGTCCCCTGCTGGGGATTCCAGGCATGGGTTTTATCGAGTGGAATGATTTTATTTCCATCGTGGGTATCGATTATAAAAACTGTAGCAGCTTCCTCCGGCTTTGGCATGCGGTCAATCCGGTCGATTTCAAGACCGAGAATATATTGGCCGGTGCCATTCCAGGGAATTGTCTGGCACTGACCGATATAACCGAAAAAATGATGCCCGGGCCCTGAAGTCAGTTGTTCAATTTCTAAAATAAATGATTCATCGACAGAAACTTTCTGTGAGGAAGTTGTTGTGGTTTTATCTTTCCTCTGACCGGATGAGCATGAGAAAATTACCACAAGACATAATATTGAAACGTATTTCATATTAATAACAAAAGTTTCGCAGATTAATACCAATATCTATAATTCAATTGATTAAAGCCTTGTGTGCTTTGTGTTTGCCTTTGTTACCCTTGCGGTAAAAAATAAAACCGCAAAAAGGGCAAAGAAGACGCTGTGTTCACAAATTGATTAATAGCAAAATGTAATTTTTTTTATGACTTAAAATCAATGCATTATACATTTTCTACTATCAGAATCACTTGAATATCAATATTATTTAAAAGTTGAGAAACTTGAGTAAAATTTTTTACCCGGGCAATAGATACCTCTGCCAGGCCCATTTTTTATCGAAAAATCAGGCTTTGAGGGCTTTTGCAACCATGGAATTAAAAACCTCCAGTTGCTCCTTCATGGCCGCAACCCGATCAGCCGGTTCGGTGCGCGCTTCAAGCAGTATCCATCCTTTATATTTCATGCCAACGAAAAGATTCATGAGTTGCTGGTATGGGTATTCACCAATATTCAGCTCGCGGATGTGCACGGTATCTCCAAACCATTTCTTTACTGAATTAAAATTCTCCTCCAGGCCGGGAGGCAGCAAATCCTGATCATTGCAATTCCAGCACATTTTCACACTCTTCTCCGTGACCTGCTCAAAAATGGCCTTCATATTGGGAATTTCCTGTGTTCCCCGGCCATGCACTTCAACCCGCACCACCTGGCCCATATCGCCGGCATATTTGCCTACTTCATTGAGGGATGCTGCGATTTGAGCAATCGTTTTTTCTTTTGTAACGCCTTCGGGAAAACCGTTTGGCTTTACCTTAATTCCTGATGCCCCGATGTCTTTGCAGAGTTTGATATATGTCCTGGTACCTTCTATGTTCTTTCGCACCTGATCGGGATCAGCATGGTGATAATCGAAATTGGAACCGTATCCCAGGCATGTGACCGGGCTGTCAGCAAATCGTTTTTTTACCTCGGCGCGTTCCCCTGACGACAGGCCGGCTTCCACACCATGCGCATGTTCGGTACGCAGCTCCACACCGAGCAGGCCGCTTTTTTCACAATTGGAAATCAATGTCGGCAAATCCCAATCATTGCCCCACTGATAAGTAACAAGACCGAGTTGCATCTTTGGCTTCGGAGGCAAAGCGCTTAAAGTGAGTGGCTGGACCACTGAAAGCCCAAGGCCGGCCGCAATGCTTTTCTGAATAAAACTTCTTCGGGATTGATTTGTATCTGTCATATCGGTAGTTTTTTAGTTCTTAAAATGTGTTTGGATGTTTTTAATATCTTCGGAAAAAATAGCGAGAAGGCGCTTCCGGGCTAGTTTAATGATCAATAAACTTAAAACGCTTCCCCGCAAAACGGAGCATCCTGACTGCCATAAAACCAAACCTGCCGGCATCTGGTAATCCCGGCAGGCTGGTAAATGCATTGTTTCAGCACATCGTAATTTGTATTAAACCCTCTGAGGCACCTCAAATCCTTTGCGGTAATTTCTCGTCAGCATGGCATCTGCTTCCGGGTCATTCACGAATGTTTCTGATTTTGGATTAAACGTCAACACACGATCCAGACGGTAAGCAATGTTGCCGAGATGTGCCAGTCCTGAGGACAGGTGCGCCGTCTCAACCGGGCCATTCAATATACTCTTATCATGTTTACGAACGGCTTCGATGAAGTTTTGGATATGGCCATCGGTACCGCCCAAACCACGATCCATCTCCGATCCTGATTCTCCTCCATCTTTACCTGATTTACCAGGGGTTCTCTCTCTGCCCAGATAAGTTTTGTATGTATCATAGCCATCGACCACCAAAATGCCTTTATCGCCATAGAAAATATTTCCTACTGTCACACCTTCCTCTGTGTTTGTGCACCATGGCCTCACTTCAAACTGAATAATCTTACCCTCCTCGGGATAATTATACACTGAGGTCAATACCTCGGGCACTTCCTTGCAGTCATCCCACAGAAACTTACCACCCATGGAAGTAATCTTGGTTGGCAATCCTACATCAAGACCCCACATGCACAAATCAGTTTCGTGGATGCCCTGGTTGCCCACATCGCCATTGCCATAATCCCAGTGCCAGTGCCAGTTGTAATGAACCAGATTTCTGGTAAACGGGCGCTTTGGTGCTGGTCCTGCCCACAAGTCATAGTCAAGTCCATCCGGAACCGGTGAAAAGCCCTGGTCGCCAATATCACCCCGCCATCTGAAAACGAGGCCGCGCGCCATATAAACTCTTCCTATGTATCCGTCGCGCATCAATTGGATGGCCTCTCTGACAGCAGGCGAACTTCTCAACTGCACGCCATGCTGCACAATGCGATCGTACTTTTGTGCTGCCTCCACCATTTTGCGACCTTCCCAGATATTGTGCGAGCCCGGCTTTTCGACATAGGAGTCTTTCCCTGCCTGACAAGCCCAGATTACGGTAAGTGCATGCCAGTGGTTTGGAGATGCAATGCCCAATACATCAACATCTTTGTTGTCCATCACCCGGCGCAGATCCTGCTCCAGTGCAACATCCTTTTTGTACTTTTCCTTAAACTCCTTCTGCCGTTCTTTCATCACATTCATATCCGGATCGCATAAAACGGTGACCTGGACATTTTTCTGATTCATAAAGCCGCTGATATGACTTTTTCCTCTACCGTTCACACCCAGCACAGCAGCATTGATCCGGTCGTTGGCGCCAAAAGCTGAGGAAGGGATAAAGGTTGGGGCAACAAAAGCAGCGGTCCCTGCCGCGGCTGTTGTTTTTATAAATGATCTTCTTGTACCCATAATGATTTATGTTTGTTTATTGTTTATGAATTTACTTTATAGAATAGTGATATAAACTATACTTCTCTCCAAAGTAAATCGGACTATCTCAATATAAGATTTCAAATCGTTGGCAATTTTATTTTTGGCGATACCATGTAATGAAATAATTAAGAGCTATGAATGAATATAAATTATAAAGACTTCAATGATGGAATACCGCCAACCAAAAAAAGGATTAAATTTTTAAAGGGACATTCAATCCAGTCTCTTAGATTTAAAAAACAAATCAGGCGCTCAAAGGCACCTGATTTGTGAAATCTGCAATTTATTACCTTGCTCCAATGGCATCCATCGGATCGGTGTTCGGTTCGCCAGCCGGCTGCACCACATGGGTGAGTGGATCCACGTTGCGCTCAGCACCATCATACCCTGTGGTCTGATTCAACACATTATCGACATTCCCCACCAGATATGGCTCATAGACCGGCCAGAAAATATGCTTCGGGTCCATCGTATATTTTGTGGTAGCGTAAGTTGCCCATGGCACTTCGTCACGGTAGAAAGAATTCTTCTCGATCACTCTGTCATAATAAAAGCTGTTTGCTGACAATGATTTCTCAATATCATTTCCGGTTATCGAATAGGTTTTACCATTGTATGCAGACTTACCTGACTTTGCAAATATGACTGCGATACGCACGAGTTCATCATGCCTGTATTCTTCACCGTAAAGCTCCCTGTTTCTTTCATCGAGTACCGCACCGATGCCTTCAATCTGCACATCACCAACTGTGTACAATTGCTTTGCATTGGCTCTTTGACGTATCGTGTTGATATCATCGGTTGCGCCGGCGATATTGTCCTGCCAGAACCTGGCTTCGGCACGAACCAGGTACGCCTCTGCAATACGCATGATGTACATATCCATATCGCCGCTATCCTGCCTGTCGGGTCTGTGCTCCTGGTTGATGGCATAAAACTTATACCTCGGATAGCCATACCAGCAGCGGATGGTATCCCGGCACAAAAGTGTACCTTCATGATACAATCGCAAGGGCTGGAGATAGAAAGGTTCTGTGTCAGGATTATTCCGAAGCTGGGGATTGTCGTACAATACATCTTCCATTTCAAACCAGTTCAGGTCTTTATGGCGATAATCCTGTTCATCGACTTCACCTTTAAAATTCCATACATCATACTGAGAATAGTTACTTGGCCTTGAAAATCCCTGGCCCCTGCCCCACTTTTGCATCATCTTTCCTGCATTGGCTCCTGTTCCCTGTTGCACATTCGTTCCGACAATATTGCCAAAGGGCGGTGCATTTACACCCAGGTTGGTACTTACAAAGTTGGGGCCCCAGGCACGGATTCTGGCAGCTTGCCCCTGAGATCCTAATATAAATGGCTCGTTTACGACCGTCCAGATGCCCTCCGGATTGGAAATTTTTTGAGAACCTTTATCCATATGAAGATAGTTGATGGCATCGGCTGAAGCGAAACCGCTTCTACCCGGGTATCGCTCGCCGGTAAAAGGGCTAAAAGTATTGGCAACTTCCACGGAATCCACTCCATCAGGAATATCGGCATCGGTAAACAACCTTGACTGTCCGTCTGCAAAAATGTCATCCATAAGCCTTTCTGCATCTGCAAACCTTAGATTCAACATATAATACTTGGCAAGTAAAATTCTTGCAGCATCTTTTGGGGGAAGGCCAATTGGCACCTGGCTCTTTGGCTTCATGTGTTGAACCGCAAACTCAAGATCCGTAATCATCTGATCCCAGATGCCCTGCATGTGAAATGCCTTGAAATCTCTCCTGGATTCAGTTACCACATTCAGTGGAAAGGCCACGTTGCCAAACTGCATTGTTAGTTGCATGTAAAAGTAAGCCCTCATAAAGTATGCTGATCCCAAAAGATGGTTTCTTTCCTTGTCAGTATCCCCGTCCGGCCATACCGGAATATCAATATAATCTATTACTGTATTCGCAGCTTTTATATACCGATAATTTAATTCAAAAAATGCTCTAGTTCGTCCTGCATCATTATTTCTGGCATTGATCGGTGTGGCATACGTACGCAAATCCACAAAAGCATCCGGCTTATCCGTTGAACTGACAACAGAAGCATCACTCATATTATGATTAAACATCATTTCCCTGGTATCCCCATTCCATTGATCGAAAAGTCCTTTGACAGACCTTTGCAATGCAGCATTCAAACCTGAGGCATCAATAAACGTATTTTCAGGGCTAAGAAACGAAAGAGGTTTTTCGTCAAGAAAATCATCGCCACAACTTACCGAAAACAAGAGAAGCATCGCGAAGGATAATCCCTTGAATATTTTTATATTTTTCATTTTCATTTTTATCTAAGTTAAAATCTTAAATTTTCGAACATCGACCTTGCGCTTTAGAAGGTAAAATCTAAACTGAATGAATACGTTCTGGGCATCTCCCTTTCAGATTCAGGATCACCATAAATCCATGCGGACCAGACAGCCGCATTTTCGATGTTTACCGCCAATCTTGCGCGATCAATTTTCAACTTATCAAGAATAGTAGTTGGGATTGTATAACCCAAAGAAACATTCTGCAAGCGCACATAGGATTTTGATATCCATGCATTGTTGCCAAAGCTGATGGAGTTGATCCTGGCTGCATCATCGATTTGATTATCAGGCATCCAGTAAGGAATGTCGTACCAGTTATGGTTTTTGATGTACTCCTGTCTGTTGTTGAAGGGAAAGTTCGATCCGCCCTTGTAACCTAACTTAGCAAGAAATACAATACCCAAATCAAAACCTTTCCACTCCATATCGTTCCTGAACGTCATATACCATGGGTTCCTGGTTAAACCCTGGAATACCTTATCAGCGTTGTTAATAACGCCATTACCATCCTGATCCACATACCTGAAATCACCGGGGAATAATCCGAATTGGGCCGCTTCAGCTTCCTCACCTATTTTATAAACGCCGTTTAGTTCCCAATCCCAGATTACATCTTTGTTTTCCCCAATAAACCAGCCGTTTTGCAGGTCATCCTGCTCTTTCAACACAGGGTTGCCATTCCCGTCCAACACAGGATTGCCTTCAGCGTCAGTGACAGGTGAAGGCGCATTGCCCAATGTTGTAATTTCGTTCATGGCATAGGTGACGTTGAAAGTACTGCTCCAAACAAAACTATTGTTACTGATATTGGTGCTGTTGATACCTAAATCAAAACCGTGTGTTTTAAGATTACCAATGTTGGTCTTAATTGAACCAAAACCTGTTACCTCGCCCAATTTCTGATCTAACAGAAGGTCTTTGGTATTTCCTGAATAAAAATCAAGTGACCCACTCAAGCGATTGCCGAAAAGTCCGTAGTCAATCGCAAAATTGAAAGCTTCTGTTCTCTCCCATGAAAGAAGTCTATTGGCAATCCTGGTGATTTCCAAAAAAGGCGTCACTACATATCCATTGTTGTAATTGAGGTATATATTGCTGGTCAACTGACCGTAGGCGTTGTATGGGTCCAACCCACTGCTGTTTCCATTGATACCCCAGCTTGTGCGAAGTTTCAGGTAATTGAGCCATTTGGGGGCAGAGGACATAAAGTTCTCATTCGTGATGGTCCAGGCACCTGAAACAGAAGGGAAATTACCGTAGAAATTTTCAAATCCAAAGCGTGAAAATCCATCGCGTCTGATTGAGGCAGATAGATTGTATCGATCGCTAAAGGCATAGTTTATCCGACCCATGATCGCGGTACGCGAATTTACCTCATCATTGGAACCTATTAAAGGGTTGGTGCCCAGTCCCATACCATGGAAGCCAAGTGCGGCAGTTGGAGAAAAAGCGCTTGTTCGCGCATCAGTTTGCCATATCTGGTTTTTCTCTGCATTATACAAGCCTGTGAGTGCAAACCTGTGGTTGCCGAATTCCTTATTCCAGCTCAGGATATTGTTCCACTGCCAGGAAATTACTTCATCGTTCCTTCTTCTCGCTTCATCCACAGCTCTTCCGGGGTTGCCCTGGTCCTCAAAATCAAATCGCTTTCTTGAATCAAACCTTGGTGTGTAGTCCATTCTGAAATTGAAGCCTAACGGCAGGTCAATCTGCGTATAAATTGTTGGGTTGATCATAAAGCGATCATAAAGCCGCGTATTCCATGAAGGACTCTGATAAGGATTGCCGCGGTTTGAACCGGCGCTCTGGTCATTCAGGAATTCCCGTGTTCTGGGCGCGCCATTTTGCCATGGCTGATCATATGGAGATGCAGTTATATACCCGCCACTTTCAACCGGTCTTCGGCCTTCATTCTGATAAGAAAAACTGGCATTGACACCAACACTCATAAAATCTGCAACTGATACATCCAGATTGAGCCTGGATGTGATTGTTTTGAAAGATTCCCAAATCTGGACCGATTCTCTGTCGCTATAACCAAGAGAATAATAGTAGGAAACTTTTTCGCTTCGGCCGGAAACACTCAAATCATAATCCTGCCTGATCCCGGTATGAAATAAGAAATCCTGCCAGTCGTAAATGACCCCATTGTCGAAGTTTTCCTTTTCAATTTCCCAAAAAGAAAAATTATCTACCCTTGCTCCATTGATCACCTTAGGATCATTTTCGCCCGGATCCAGACCATTGGCAGCGAGCCAATCGCCCCTGTATTCCGATGGGATACTGAAATAATCACGATATTTTGTCCAGGGTTCCTGGGTAAGGCCATTGATTGATTCGTTCATGTCAGTGAGCCAGTTCAACACTTCGTCTCCGCCTTTATAGGTTGTCTGTCTGCGCGCACCTGTCACCAAACCCACCCGCGAACTAAAATTGATCTTGGGTCTTCCGAGTTCACCCTTCTTGGTTGTAAAAATGACAACGCCATTGCTGGCCTGCGAGCCATAAATAGCGGCAGCGCTGGCATCTTTCAATACGTCCACGGTTTCGATGTCATTGGGATTGATTTCCGCCAGATCACCAAGAAAAATAACTCCATCGATAACAATAAGTGGTTGATTTGCCTGGCGCTCTCTATCAGCATTCGCTTTAATACTGTTATCTCCACGCACATCAAAATCAGGAACATTCCTGGCATCCGTTGCATAACCTACCTGAACCCCGGGAGCTGTTGTTCTCAGGATTTCAGACACACTTGTAGGTTTGTACTTTGCCACTTCCTCGGCCCGGACATTGACGATAGAACCGGTCATGTCCTTTTTCTTCTGCGTACCATAACCAATTACGACGATTTCTTCGAGCGCTGTCACATCTGGCTTTAACACAATGTCAATAATTGATTGAGACCCAACAGCAATTTCTACTGTTTCATAGCCCACTGAACTGAAAATCAGTGCAGCGTCGCCATCCGGCACCTTTACAGAATACTTGCCGTCCAAATCCGTGATGGCACCGGTTGTGGTCCCTTTCACGATGACGTTCACACCAGGCAGCACATCATCGTTGTCTCCGCTTAAAACCGTACCGGTAACTTGCCGGTCCTGCATTTTTTCGGTCATAGTTTGCGTCGAATTCCATGAATTCGGTTTCGCTGAGGCCATATCCTGAGCGCTCGTGGCAGTTGCAAACAAGCCTGCCAGAACGAAAATACCCCAGGATTTCCTAAGTAATCTTCCTTTCATAATAAAGAAATTTGGGTTAAACATTAAACATAAATTAGTAATCGAGCATATCTGCTCTTTATCTTTAGTTTTGACCATCGACTTCCAATGATCCTTTTTTATCTATTCTCCATTTATAAATCTCGTGATAAAGCAGGCTGCTTGTCACGTGCCATAAAGTTGATATAACTTTGATTCCGATTGCTGCACGCGTGTGCATAATCGACACAAAAATCATCCGGATAGATTCTAAACAAAAAGAATTAAGTTTAGAAACCGTGTATTTTCCGGAAGCGTGGATGTGGCTTTTGGATTTGCCTGTTAATTCTATGAATAAGTTATCGGCGCAAAGCACAGGTGGATGAACATTTACCACAAAAACTGGATAATGCTGTTTTCTCATAATTTCCGGGTGAACCTATTCCTTTTGGGTAGAGGAATAATTCAGTTGTTGTTTTAATCGTAAATCCAATCTCACTTTACAAAACTTAATAATCGTGTATTCGAGATGAGTTTTGCATTTATGTGTGAAATATAAAACTTTTTAAATTTATATTCCAAAAGTTTTTTTAGTTTTTGAAAACGTGTCTTTTCAAAAAGAGCGTGAAAGGAAATTGAAAATTAATAGCCATTCAGACTATATGTTTGACAAAAAAATACCATTTAGACCGGTGATACGTTTGTTCTTGATCGCTGATTTACAATCCTATAAATGTTTTTCAGGTGTTGAATCATCAGAGCTGTTGAAAAGAAAAGGACGTAGGTCAAGGCTAATAAATGCCTGGATTATTTATCGTATTAATTTTTATTAACATTGGTGATTCTGACTTTGGTGTTAAAAAATGGCCTGTGGGCAACAGGCCATGGAGAGTGGATGCAATAAGCTTTTTATTTGATCATTTATCATGAAATGCCATTATATTAAGCTTTGTTACGAAATCTGAAAACCGGGAATTAGTTTCCATTATATTGTTCTTTAAGTATCTTCATTTCAGTATTCAATATAAAACCGAATGAATAAAAAAATGAAAAAATTGCTAATGCTCCTCTTTGCAGCCCAATTCATGATTTTATATGGCTGCAATGGAACCAGAGATAAGGATGACGATCAACAGAAAAACCAATCCTTTGTCCGCATCACCTATCAAAATAATACGATCACTCCGGATTTGGGCGTTGGACTGTGGGCGTGGCCCCTGCCAATGGATTTTGATCAGGATGGGGATATGGACCTGCTCGTTTCGTGCAGGGATGTGCCGTTCAATGGTTTATGGCTTTTTGAGAATAAAACTGGCGAAAAATTTCCGGTGTTTGAACCGCCAGTAAGAATCGGCGAGGCCTTGAAAGACATTCAGGTGTCTTATGTGAATGGAAAACCGAGGTTTTTGCAACCCGGTTATGAGTTGACAAATATTCTTGACGTTTCTGATGAAAACAGAATCCTCTTATTCCCAGCAGACACCTTCCAGGTCCTGCACAAAAAAATCAGGTTTAACCAATGGAAATACGTTGACTTTGAAAACGATGGAGATCTTGACATACTTGTAGGCATTCAGGATGGAGAGGACTATGGCTGGGACAATGCTTTCGATGAAAGCGGCACCTGGACAAACGGCCCATTGCATGGTTTTGTCTATCTGATTGAAAACGTGGGAGGCAAATACATTTTGCGCGATCAACTGAAAGCCGGGGGTAAAGCCATTGATGTTTACGGCTCTCCCTCCCCTAATATGGAAGATTTTGATGGCGACGGAGATCTTGATCTTATTTGTGGTGAGTTTCTGGATAAACTCACCTGGTTTGAAAATGTGGGAACCCGGGAAAACCCTGTTTTCGCTGAAGGCCGTTACCTTGAAAATGCTAATGGCATCATCACCATGGATCTCGAAATGATTATTCCCGTGGCGCTCGACTGGGATGGTGATGGCGATATCGACCTGATTATTGGCGATGAAGACGGGCGAGTGGCTTTTTTAGAAAATACCGGGATAACCAAAAGCAACATGCCGGTATTTAATGATCCTGTTTATTTTAAGCAAAAACCGCAATACCTCAAATTCGGAGCGCTTGCTACGCCTTTCAGCGTGGATTGGGATGATGATGGCGATGAGGATCTGATCGTCGGCAATTCTGCCGGCTATATCGGTTTTATAGAAAACCTTGATGGCGGCAACCCTCCTTCCTGGGCACCACCCGCTTTCCTTGAAGATTCAAATGGTGTAATCCGAATCCAGGCCGGATACAACGGCTCAATTCAGGGGCCATGTGAGGCAAAGTGGGGCTACACGACACTGACAGTTGCTGATTGGGACGACGACGGCCTGAATGACATCATTGTAAACTCGATCTGGGGCAAAGTGATATGGTATAAGAATATTGGGGAAAACGGTAATCCAAAACTCGATACACCCAGACAGGTTCATGTTGCCTGGGACAACCAAATACCATATCCTGAATGGAATTGGTGGAAACCGAAAACCGGCGAGCTTGCAACCCAGTGGCGCACCACACCTGTCGCAATTGACTGGAACAAGGATGGCCATACCGATCTGATTATGCTGGATTATGAAGGATATCTCAGTTTTTATGAAGGTAAATTGATCGATGGTGAGAAAGTTTTGCTTCCTGGCAAGAGGATATTTTTCTCTGATCCGGGGGAATATGACAGGAGAAATAATCCGATCACCAGCGAACCGGGGCCGCTCAGGCTAAATACAGACAAGTACGGATCAAGCGGAAGGCGCAAGCTCGCTTTTGCCGATTGGGATGGTGATGGTGATCCTGACTTATTGGTAAACAGTGCGAATGTGGCTTTATTCGAAAATCTTGGTGAAGAAAACGGAATGGTTAAAATGCGATTTGCCGGTGATCTGT
>CAYZWN010000080.1:0-17179 GCA_964482185.1 uncultured Roseivirgaceae bacterium | reverse complement strand
TGATACGTATTTGCCGGCCGCATTGAAGGCTTTTAACGGCCTGATGGATTGTCAACAGAAAAGCGGCATGATGGGGTGGGTGCAACCAATTGGCGCAGATCCAAAAAGAAATTTTTCAGCCGACAGTTGGGAGGTTTACGGAACCGGGGCATATCTTTTGGCTGCCAGTGAATTGCTTAAGCTTAAAGAATAGCAGGGGATAATCCTGTTCATACAAATGGCGAAATTGCACTGACTTTTTCGCCATTTGTATTTTGGGGTAACTTATTATTCTACTGTTATCCAAATAGCCTAACTATATGCAGCGACGCTCAGTATTAGCAGAACACCCATCAAAGCTCCCACTTTACCAACGATGAAGCAGTAATTCTTATTTAACTTCGCGGCAGCCTGCTGTTTGAAAAAGTAAAATGAGCGCATACCGAATGGCGCATCAATTCAATTACGATGGAAAGTGGGCAAATAAGGTCAATTTTATTGCCATTACAATTTGTTGTGGGTGCCGTCGCAGTAGGGTGCTTTGCCGGTTTGTTTACACTGACAAAGCCACGCAGTTTCATCCTTTTCCTGTTTAAGAATCATTGGCCTTAAATCGCCCTGTTTGTGTGCTCCGTCACAAAATGGTTGTTTTGCAGAAAGACCACAAGCGCACCATGCGTAATTTTTTCCCGCTTCAAGTGTAACTTTTGCTGGTTGTTTTGCGGCAATATTTGCTATGCTCATTATTGTAAATTTTAAGGTTTATTTTAATAAACAGATTTTATCCGAATTCTGGAAAATAATCATTTATACCTTGAAATTAGAATATTTTAAAACAGAAACAATAAAAGATTAACTTTGTGGAAGTGTATCCTGAATAAAAAATGAGTATCCCTGAGACATTTCATGTGCTGTATGAAGACAACCATCTGCTTGTTGTGAACAAGCCCGGGGGAATGCTCGTTCAGGGCGACGCGACGGGAGACCGCACACTGCTCGACATAGGCAAGGACTACTTGAAACAAAAGTACAATAAGCCCGGCAACGTATTCCTTGGGGCAGCGCACCGCATCGACCGGCCGGTAAGCGGCATCGTGTTGATGGCCAGAACCTCGAAAGCGCTCGAACGGCTGAACAAACAATTCAGGGAAAGGAAAATTTACAAAAAATATTGGGCTGTGGTAAAACGCAAACCTGCCAAAGAAAAGGATAAACTTGTGCACTGGCTGATCAAAAACAATGATAAAAACCAGGTTACATCTTTTGACAAGCCTGTTGATGGCGCCCTGAAGGCGGAGTTATTCTATAAGGTGCTTGGTCATCTCAACGACCACTACCTGCTGGAAGTCAACCCCATTACCGGGAGGCCGCACCAGATTCGCGTTCAGCTTTCAGCAATGGGATGCCCGATCCGGGGTGACCTGAAATATGGTTTTAAGAAGCCAAACATTGATGGAAATATCCATTTGCATGCCCGGGAGATCAATTTTGAGCATCCTGTAAAAAAAGAAAAAATTACCTTGACCGCACCCGTTCCGGAAAATGAGTTCTGGGAACAATTTCTGGTGTTGGACAAAGTTAAAATTAAGGACAAGGACATCGGCAGAATTGTATAGATTGCACAATAATTGAAGCTTTAAATGCGGTATTGCAGGGCAATTATTTAAGTTTGTATTCCCATAGATAACACATGTTGAATGACGACGCGATGGATTTATAAAGATGATGTTGGTGAAAGTGCTATTGAACAATTGGCCAATGAGATCAATGTCAGCGCAATCATCGCGAGAATTCTCATTCAACGGAATATAACCGGCTTCGAGCTCGCAAGAGATTTCTTCAGGCCATCACTCGATCAGTTGCACGATCCTTTTCTGATGCGCGATATGGAAAAAGCCCTTCAGCGCATCAAAGTCGCCATAGATAAGAAGCAAAAAATGCTCATATATGGTGATTATGACGTGGATGGAACAACCTCTGTAGCGCTTGTTTTTGGCTTTTTAAGAAATTTTTACAGTCACATTGAATATTACATCCCCGATCGGTACAAGGAGGGTTATGGTATTTCTCAAACTGGTGTTGAGTGGGCGGCAGAAAATAATATTAAACTGATTGTCACGCTCGACTGTGGTATCAAAGCCATAGAAATGACCCGGCTTGCAAATGAAAAAGGCATTGACATGATCATTTGTGATCATCACCTCCCGGGCGACGAGCTGCCAGAGGCTTACGCGATTCTTGATCCCAAAATGGAAGATTGCCCTTATCCTTACAAAGACCTGTCGGGTTGCGGGCTTGGTTTCAAGTTGCTTCAGGCTTTTTGTGAAAAGTTTGGTTACGATCCGGATCTCCTTTACGATTACCTCGACCTGGTAGCAGTGAGCATCGCGGCTGACATTGTGCCAATATCTGGAGAAAATCGCATCCTCGCCTACCATGGGCTCAAAAAACTCAATGATAATCCAAGACTCGGCCTTGGTGCGCTGATCAAGCTTGCGGGCATTCGCAATGATGTGAACATCTCAAGCATTGTGTTTGGCATAGGCCCAAGGATCAATGCCTCCGGAAGAATAGATCATGCCAAGGGAGCCGTTGATCTGCTGCTTGCCGACAACTACAAAACCATCGAAGCGCTTGCCGAGAATCTTGATGTGAAAAACCTGCAGCGGCGCACTTTCGACAATACCATAACCACTGAGGCGATCGAAATGATCGAAAAGGAGGATATATCCAAAGGCTTAAAAACTACCGTGCTTTTTAAGGATGACTGGCACAAGGGCGTCATAGGCATTGTCGCATCCAGATGCATCGACAAGTTTTACCGGCCAACCATTATTCTTACAAAATCAAACGGAAAAGCAACGGGCTCCGCACGGTCAGTGGATGGCTTTGATATTTATGAAGCCATATCCCAATGTTCTGATTTATTGGAACAGTATGGAGGACACATGTATGCGGCAGGTCTTACCATGGATGTTGAAAACGTGGAAGCATTTAAGAAAAAGTTTGAGAAGATCGTTGCCGAGCGCATTTCGGATGACCAGTTGGTGCCACTCATCGAAATTGACAGTGTGATTGATCTGAAGGATATCAGTTATAAATTTTATGATGTATTGGAACAAATGGCTCCCTTCGGTCCCGGAAATATGCAGCCGGTTTTCGTCTCGCACGGGCTGCATGCAGTAGGCAGGCCACGGGTTCTGAAAGATCAACATCTCAAATTTAAGGTGAAACAGGATGACGGTGAAAAAGAAATGGATGCCATTGGGTTTGGGCAGGCTGACTATTATGATCTGGTAGCCAGCGGCATGAAATTTAGTATGGCATACTACATTGAAGAAAATAATTATTTGGGCAACAAATCCCTTCAGCTGAGGGTGAGAGATATTCGTTTTGACTGATTATGAAGCTGATTTCCGAGCAATTAGTAAAAATATACAAAGGCCGTACTGTGGTGGATAATGTTTCGGTTGAGGTAAACCAGGGAGAGATCGTTGGTTTGCTTGGCCCGAATGGTGCCGGGAAAACAACAACCTTCTACATGATCGTTGGTTTGATTAAACCAAACAGTGGCCAGATATTTCTCGAAAGTCAGAATATAACAAACCTGCCCATGTACAAAAGGGCAAAGTGCGGGATTGGCTACCTGGCACAGGAAGCATCTGTCTTTCGCACACTGACTGTTGAAGAAAATCTGTTGTCAGTCTTACAAATGACGAAACTTTCCAGGCACGATCAGAAAAAAAAAGCCGAATCGCTGATTGAGGAATTTAGCCTTGGGCATGTGCGAAAAAGTTTCGGAAGGGTATTATCGGGCGGTGAGCGCCGTCGAACGGAAATCGCCCGTGCGCTTGCTGTCGATCCTTTATTCGTATTGCTTGATGAGCCCTTTGCAGGAGTTGACCCAATAGCTGTTGAAGAAATCCAGAGCATTGTCGCCAGGCTGAAAAACAAAAATATTGGCATCCTGATCACGGATCACAACGTAAACGAAACCCTCTCCATCACTGACCGCGCGTACCTTATGTTTGAAGGAAAATTGCTCAAGGCAGGAACCGCCGAAGAGCTTGCCGAGGATGAACAGGTAAGGCGGGTGTATCTCGGCAAACATTTCGAACTGAAACGCAAAATCTGACCGGCACATGGAAATTATCAATTCGATTATGAGCTGGGTAATGAAGAAGCGAATTCACGATATAGATTTGTTTCTGAAGTTCCCACATGAAGTACAGCATGATGTATTTTCAGATCTGATTAAAACTGCAAAGAAGACTGATTTTGGAAAAAAATTTGGCTTCAAAGATATTTCGAATCCTGATGAATATAAAAATCGTGTTCCATTGCACACCTATGAGCAAATTTTCCCTTACATTGAGAAATTGCTGCAGGGCAAACAAAATGTGCTCTGGCCGTCAGAAATAAAGTGGTTTGCGAAGTCATCGGGCACTACCAACGCAAAAAGCAAGTTTATCCCGGTTTCGCAGGAGGCGCTTGATGACTGCCATTTCAAAGGCGGTAAGGATATGCTCTCCATTTATTTCAATAATCATCCAGATGCCAGGATGTTTACCGGCAAAGGGCTGGCAATTGGAGGCAGTCAGCAGATCAATCAGTTTGATACGAATTCAAATTCCTATTATGGAGATGTTTCCGCCGTGATCATGTCAAATCTGCCTTTTTGGGCGCAATTGGCCAGAACGCCGAAACTCGAAATTGCCCTGATGAGCGAATGGGAGGAAAAGATTGAAAAAATGGCCTCAAGTACCATCGTTGAGAATGTAACCAACATTGTTGGCGTGCCAACCTGGACTGTTGTGCTGCTGCAACGCATCCTCGAAATTACCGGTAAGGAACACATACATGAGGTTTGGCCAAATCTGGAAGTGTTTATTCACGGTGCGGTGTCGTTCGAGCCTTACGAATTGTTGTTTAAAAAACTGGCGCCATCGCCAAAGATGAATTATCTGGAGACTTACAATGCCTCGGAAGGGTTTTTCGGCATTCAGGATCAGACAGACACAAGAGATCTGCTCCTCATGCTCGACTATGGGATTTATTATGAATTTATCCCAACAGAACACCTTAATGATGATCAACCGAAAACACTTGGCCTTCGCGAGGTGGAGCCTGGTAAAAACTATGCCCTCGTTATTTCGACCAACGCCGGGCTGTGGCGATATAGGATAGGCGATACCATTAAATTCACCAGCCTGGATCCGTATCGAATCAGGATTACAGGCAGAACAAAACACTTTATCAATGCCTTCGGAGAAGAAGTGATTATAGAAAATGCCGAAATAGCCATAAAAAAAGCCTGCGAACACACCTCCGCAATAGTTGGTGATTATACGGCCGGGCCGCGCTACCTGGAAGCCGGAAAAAAAGGCGGTCATGAGTGGATCATTGAATTTAAAGAGCAACCATCAGACCGGCATGAATTCGTTAGAATACTCGACCAGGTCCTTATGGAAGTAAACTCCGACTACGAGGCAAAAAGATATAAGGATATTGTCCTTGAAGCTCCTGTTGTTCATTTTGCTGAAACCGGAACTTTCTACAAATGGATGAAAAAGCAAGGAAAACTCGGTGGACAGCATAAAGTACCCAGGCTTTCAAATGATCGGGCATACCTGGATGACATCCTCAAAGGCATAACCAACAACGACCTTTATCTGGAGGCGCGTTAATCTTTTCCCTTAGTAAATTATCTTTCTTGATTAATAACTAAGCATTTAGTTGTAAAAGTATTCTATTCTCCTTAGATTCACATTGGGAAGAATCAGAACCACCATGCCCGCGTATCTAAAACTCATTAAAATTCCGCGTAGCCATATCAAAAGAATGTGGTATGACTTTCATTCAACAATACTTAAAAAGATGAGGATGACCAGCCCGGTCATAGCCGGTATGTTTGTATACGGATTGATTTATGTAAGCAAATGCAACAATGACAGCCACCTCGCCGGGATCAGGTATTTTGAACAGGGCAATTACACGAAGGCGCTAAAGTATTTTGATGAATACCTCATGTTGCATCCTCATCACATTCAAACACTGTATAACAGAGGCAGTTGTTATGCAATTTTGGGGCAATTTGAAAAAGCAGAAAATGATTATGTCCAGGTAATTGAAAGGCAGCGGGATCATGTGAATGCAATACTGGGGTTATCGCAACTTTACTATGCAAGGCAGGATTATAAAAGCACTTTAAATCTGACCAGGCATGCAATGATGATAGAGCCAGAGCACTACCTTGCACAATATTATCATGGCCGCGCTTGTCATAAAATGGGTAAACTCTCCGATGCACTTGATGCATACAATGCGTGTATCGATCTGAATCCTGATTTTGGATTTGCTTATTTTCACAGAGGTTCGGTCATGCTGTCTTTTGGCATGCCCCCATTTGGATGTTATGATCTTAAAACAGCTATTAGCCTGGGCGTTGAAGGGTCAGATGAGGCATTCAAAAAGTACTGCGGAGACAGTAGGAATATGCTCATTCTTGAATAATTACCGGTCTTTTTTTATTAACTTTCCATAACGAACAATTACAATCCTTTTTAACATGGAAAAGCGCAGATCATTTCTCCGGAAAATTTCAGGCATCACTGCAGGGCTGATGGTGCCGGTGAGTAGTTTTAGTTTTAGCAACACAAATTCAGATAAATGGGGCTATGTGCTGCCAAAGAGGAGATTGGGCAAAACAAACGCCGAAGTAACCATGCTGGGAGTTGGCGGTTACCACGTTGGCTGGACAACTGAGAAAGATGCGCAGGCTGTGATCGAAGCTGCTCTCGAGGGTGGTGTACGGTTTTTTGATACAGCTGAATCATATGGCCCGCACACCAGCGAAATTCGATACGGAAAGTATCTGACCCCTAAATACAGGGAAGAGATTTTTCTTATGACTAAATCAACAGCAAACGATGCTAAAACCATGCAGGAACATCTTGACGCTTCTCTTAAAAGAATGAACACCGATTATCTTGATTTATGGCAGGTTCATGCCGTGTCAGATCCGAACGATGTAGATCAAAGAATCGAAAATGGCGTCTTTGATGTTGTGATGAAAGCTAAGGAATCAGGAAAGGTAAAGCATGTGGGTTTTACAGGACATCAAAATCCGAAGGCGCATCTCAGGGTACTTGACAGAACAGAGGATAATCCGTTTTTCGAAACCATTCAGATGCCCATCAATGTCGTGGACGCCAACCTGGATCATTTTATCAATACAGTACTTCCCAGGGCGCTTGATCGCAATCTTGGTATCTTGGCTATGAAAACCATGGCAGACGGACGTTTCTTTGCCAAAAAAACCGTGTTGGATAAGGTTCAGTGGGAATCTGAAAAACCAATCGTGCCGGACAGGCTCTCCATGCGTGAGGCGTTGTATTTTGTATGGTCACTTCCTGTGAGCGTTCTGATAACCGGTGCAGAAAATGCGCAGTTCATGACAGAAAAGATTGAACTCACGAAAGCATTTTCTGCCATGGACGAAGCCAAAAGAACCGCTTTGATAAATAAAGTGGCTGATCTCGCAGATGATGGCAGGGTAGAATATTATAAACGCCTTAGCTGAAGCGGGAAATCCGGTATGAGCATGAAAGGCTGTTGATTTTACAAATCAGAGAATTAGTTCCTTCTTAATGTCAGGTTTATGTCTTCCAGCAGGGTGAGGTGCATCTCGTTGGCGGTAAATTTGTTAATTATATAAGGCAAACCATGCTCGTCATCATGATCAATAAACCGCAAGACAGAATCATCTATTTTCCAATTAAGCACATTTCTCAGTGTATCATCAGAAAAAATGCATCCTTCGTATCCAAAAGCCGAAATTTCCACTTTTCCATCGGGATTAAAAGTGATGATGCCATTCATGCTAAGGTTTTCAGCACTCAATTCCGAAAAACTTTCATCTGCTTTGGTTTCCCAATGCGCTTTCCATTCACCTATGATCTCACGGTCTTTTTTTTGTTCAGTTTCGCATGCAACGAGCGTTAAGTAAACAAAGGTCAGGGCAGCAATTTTAAAAAACTTTTCCTCTTTTATCATGTTTATTAGACAAATTGCTTATGAATTAAAAAGTATTAATCACTGATAATCAGACATAAAGGTATCGAGGCCTAAATTTATAAATTAATTGTCTGAATTAAAAATCAACTTTGCCTTCAAAATCATGCGATGTATGGAGCGGTTATTATTTGTATAATTCGCAACCTCTTCCAAATGCAGCCATTTCAGTTCCATGGCCTCATCATTTTTGCCAAGTGGTTCGTTGTCATCAGCAACAAACAGAAACCGTATGTCGAAATGTTGGTGCTCCTTAATATTTTTGTGCCCTGGAATACGATGAATATCCATATCAAAAAATTGCGGATGTACCAGGCTTATGGTTTTGAGGCCTGTTTCTTCTTCGGCTTCTTTTCTGGCGACTCGCAACAGATTTTCATCACCATCCGCATGGCCTCCGGGTTGCAGCCATTTACCTAGTTTTGTATGGTGCAGCAATAATACCTTGCTTGCACAATGACTCATAATCCATGCGGAGGCAGTCATGTGCCCTGTAGTTTGAGTTCTGAGGAAACAGTCTGGAAAGTTTCGAAGGAATGAAAGAAATCGCGGCACAAAATATTCCTCCTCTTCAAAAGATGTTTCGTAGGATTGAATTTGCTCTATAAGTAGTTTTCTGTCCATAAAAAAGCAGCAAATAATTTGCTGCCTGAATTCATTTATTGGGCAAATAAATATTTTTATCCGTTTTCAAGTGCTTCTGCTCCGCCGACAATTTCCAGAATTTCAGTTGTGATTGCGGCCTGTCTGGTTCGGTTATACACCAGTTTAAGTTCTTTCAGCAATTCGCCGGCATTGTCTGTAGCCTGGTCCATCGCGGTCATGCGTGCACCGTACTCTGAGGCGTTCGACTCCAGAATAGCCTTATAGAACTGAACTTTCAGCATTCTGGGAATCATTATACGCAGAATATCTTCGATTGACGGTTCAAAAATAAACTCAAAGTTGGGCTTTGTCGACTCATCGGATTCAATTGAGGCTATCGGAAGAAATTGCTCCTGCTTCAGGATTTGTGTCGCGACGTTTTTGAATTCATTGTAAACGATCTCAACGCGGTCATACTCCATATTTAAAAACCCGTCCATGGCAAATTGTGCCACTTGCTGTACATTTTCGTAAGAAAGTTGTGAAAACAAATTGGCAAACTGGTCAATTATCTGATAATCTCTCTTTCTGAAAAAATCGTAGCACTTTTTTCCGATCGGCATAATCCACAAATTACCACTTGTAAACTGAGCAGAATACTCTTCATTGATAAGTGCTAATGCGCCCTTGATCGAATTGCTATTGAATGCCCCACAGAGACCGCGGTCAGAGGTCACAACAATTACCAGAACTTTATTCACCTCCCGTTCAGCACTAAAGCTACTTAGATGGTCTTTGTGAAGCCCTGCAGATGCATTTTCAAAAATACCATGGAGTTTTTTTACATAAGGCCGCATTTGCAGTATGGCATCCTGTGCTTTTCTAAGCTTGGATGCAGCCACCATTTTCATCGCTTTGGTGATTTGCTGTGTTGATTTTACGGATTGGATCCGGTTTCGAACTACTTTCAAATTAGCCATTGATCGCCCTCCTGATCATTTTATAACTGATTAGCCACATCATATGCTACTCTTTTCATGGTTTCCTGGGCCTCGTCGCTCAAAATGCCTTTTTTCAATTCTTCCAGCACGGCAGGGTGTTGAACCCTGAGCTCATCTATGTAGCTGGTTTCAAATTGTTTAATTTTAGCCACTGTTACACTATCCGTAAATCCCTTCGTGGAGGCAAAAATGATGGCAATCTGCTCTTCCACTTTTACCGGAGAAAACTGTGGCTGCTTCAATATTTCCAGATTTTTACGGCCCCTGTCGATCGTTCTCTGGGTTGCAGCGTCCAGATCAGATCCAAATTTGGCGAAAGCTTCCAATTCCCGGAATTGTGCCTGATCGAGCTTCAGGGTACCGGCAACCTTCTTCATAGATTTAATTTGAGCATTACCGCCCACGCGGGAAACAGAGATTCCAACGTTGATTGCAGGTCTGATTCCTGCATTAAAAAGATTTGACTCGAGGAATATCTGGCCATCGGTGATGGAGATTACGTTTGTGGGTATGTAAGCCGAAACATCACCGGCCTGTGTCTCGATTATAGGCAATGCCGTAAGCGAACCGCCGCCTTTAACCTTACCTGCCAGCGAAGGCGGTAGATCATTCATTTGTCGGGCGATTTCATCATTGCGATTGAGCTTGGCTGCGCGTTCCAGTAATCGTGAATGCAGGTAAAATACATCCCCGGGATAGGCTTCCCTGCCCGGTGGGCGCCTCAACAGCAAAGAAACCTGCCTGTAAGCTACAGCCTGCTTAGACAAATCATCAAAAATAACCAAAGCAGGCCGGCCGGTATCCCTGAAATATTCACCGATTGCCGCCCCTGTAAATGGGGCAAAATATTGCATTGGCGCAGGATCGGAGGCTGTTGCCGAAACAATGATGGAATAGGCCATTGCACCATGCTTTTCCAGTGAAGCAACGACCTGTTTCACGGTTGAAGCCTTCTGTCCGATTGCTACATAAATGCAATAAACAGGTTCTCCGCGTTCGTAAAATTCTTTTTGATTGATAATGGTATCAATGGCGATGGTGCTTTTTCCTGTCTGCCGGTCGCCAATGATCAATTCGCGCTGCCCGCGGCCTATGGGAATCATGGAGTCAATGGCTTTAATCCCGGTCTGCAAAGGCTCAGCCACGGGTTCCCTGTAAATCACGCCCGGAGCTTTTCTTTCGAGCGGCATCTCATAGAGGGGGCCGGGGATTTCACCATTGCCATCTATTGGTTTTCCAAGGGTATCGACAACCCTTCCTACCATACCTTCTCCTACATTAACAGAGGCAATGGTTCCCGTTCTTTTTACCGTGTCCCCTTCTTTAATATGTTCCGATTCGCCAAAAAGCACGGCTCCTACATTGTCTTCTTCAAGATTCAACACAAGTGCTCTGGTTCCGTTGTCAAATTCTAAAAGTTCTCCTGATTGTGCATTGGCTAACCCATAAATCCTTGCAACGCCATCACCCACCTGTAACACGGTGCCTACCTCTTTGAGCTCAGCTTCTGTCTGGAAGCTGGAAAGTTCTTGCCTTAATATCGCTGAAACTTCATCAGGTCGTATATTAGTCATAGTTTGTATTTAGTCCTTTTATATATCTAAAAATCAAAAATCCATTTTTTTGGGCCTCATTAAAGATCTTCTGAGAGCATTTAATTTGTTTTTCAATGAATTATCCACCATGTTATCTCCCACTTTCAATATGTATCCCCCTATCAGTGATGCATCAATATGGGTGGTGAGCTCAACTTTTTTATCTGTTGCCCTGGCCACCAGCGCTTCAAAATCCCTGGACAGGCTTCCGGACAGTTTTGTGGCCGTAATTACATCAGCCAGTACAATGCCTTTGTAATTGTGATAAAGATCAACGAAGATGCTGCTTGTATCGGGCAACACATCTGCCCTGTTTTTGCGGCAAATGAGTGTGAAAAACTTTTGCGTAAGCTCGCTTGTGTGTTTACTGAATATCTTATTAAGCACATTGAGCTTATAGTCATATCTGATGATCGGATTTTTAAGCGACAAGACAAGATTGCGGTTTTCTTCGCATACCTGTTTGATCAGAAGCATATCCTGATATACCCTCTCTTCCAGTTTCAACTCAACTGAAAGATCGAATACAGACTTTGCATACCGTGAAGCTACCCTGTATATTGACATTTAGTTGAGCTTAATTTCCTTCATATAACCTTTGATCAACTCCTGTTGAGACTTATCGTCCGACAAGTTTTTCTTAAGTAGCTTTTCCGTGATTTGTAAGGATAACTCTGCTACCTGGTCTTTGATCTGGTTGATCGCCTCATTCTTTTCAGCTTCAATGTTGGTTCGCGCTTTATCGATCATTTTATCACCAATTACCTTGGCATCGTTACGCGCCTGCTCTTTCAACTCTTCAGCCAGCTTTGAGGCGGCTTTAAGAATTTTCGCGCGCTCCTGTTTTGCCTCCTGAATCATCTTTTCATTGGTAGCCTGAATAGTTTCCATTTCCTGTTTGGCTATTTCGGCCGATTTGAGGGATTCTTCGATTAACCCTTCACGCATTTTCAATGCGCCCAATATGGGCCTCCAGGCAAATTTGCCCAACACAAAAAGAACAAGCAGAAATATGATTGTTTGCCAGAATATCAGGCCAAACGCGGGGGTTATTAGATCCATATTATTGATGTTAAAGTTAAAAGATCCGGTTTGAGGCCTAATGCCAACAAACCGGATCCGGATTTAAGGTGATTATGCTGTCAATGCAATAATCAGACAAACAATCACACCAAAAAGGGCAACACCTTCAATAAGGGCCGCCGAAATGATCATGGCAGTTTGTATTTTTCCGCCTGCTTCCGGTTGTCTTGCGATAGATTCCAACGCAGACACGCCAATTTTACCGATACCCAAAGCTGCGGCTAATGCAACAATACCGGCTCCAATACTCGCTCCGAGGAGCGCCAAACCACCAGTGGCTTGTAATAAAATACTTAATAACATAAATGATAGAGTTTAGAATGTATATTAAAAATCAGGCTGAAGCTTCCTTCAGCTTTTCCGTATGTTCTTCATGCTCGTGTTCATGCTCCTCAACGGCCATCCCGAAATAAATGGCCGATAGCAATGTGAATACAAATGCCTGAATGAATGCAACCAGTAATTCAAGAAAATTCATGAACAGGCCAAATAAAACACTGATAGGCCCAATGTAAACACTTTCAAATATAAATATAAGGGCAATAAGACTTAAAATTATGATATGGCCGGCTGTAATATTTGCAAAAAGACGAACCATCAGTGCGAAAGGCTTGGTGAGTATTCCGATAAATTCGACAACCGGCATGATCGGTATCGGAATTTTCAACCACCATGGCACCCCCGGCGTATTAAAAATGTGCTTCCAGTAATCTTTCGAACCACTAAATGTGGTGATGACAAATGTAAACATAGCCAGTGTTAACGTCACTGAAATGTTGCCTGTCAGGTTTGCAGCTCCCGGTAGCAGACCGAGCAGGTTATTGATCCAGATAAAGAAAAAAACCGAGAGCAGGTATGGCATAAATCTTTCGTAATTCTTTTCCCCGATATTTGGTTTAGCAATTTGGTCTCTCACAAAAACAATGATTGGTTCCAAGGCCGACTGCAATCCTCTGGGTGCTTTTAAGGCATCTTCCTTATACCTGGCAGCAACTGTAAGAAAAATCCAGAAAATCAACACGACACCTATCAGCAGCGAGGCTACATTTTTTGTTATGGAAAAATCATAAAAAGCCAGCGTTTCGTCGGTGGCTTTCAGATGACCGTGGTTGTCAAAGTAAAATCCCTTATGCTCTACTGGTTTATGATGTTCATCGAGAAAGTCGGAAGACATAAAAAACTTTAAGCCCTGGCCTTTAACATATAAAATGACAGGCAAGGGCAGGGTGATATGGGTATGACCAATGGTGGCAAAATGCCATTCATGGGAATCTTGTACGTGATGGAATATGAAATCTGTTTTGCTTGCCCCCCCCTCCGATGCCCCGATGGCCGGGGTGATGAGGAAAATAGAAAACGCAAGAATTAAAGTGCTGAAAAATAAGGATTTACTGTTCCCGATCCTGAAGAAATTAATCATCGCCTGTCCCCTTCTTATTTTGATGGCGCAAGTTAGTTATAATGCCATATATTTCAAACCCGAGAAATAACAAATACAAAATGAGGAAATTGAATGCAAAGTTGAAAAGATGCTCTCTGTCGGTCAGAATAAAGATGGTGGCAAAAATGATGGAGATAAACAGTCTGCCGATCATCACGCTGAAATAGGCGCCCAGGAAATTCGCCGGATTTTTTGCAGTAATGCTTTGGATAATCGAAAGTGAAGCAAGCGTGAGCACGAAAAAGAAAACCATAATGATCCATACCCGATGATAGATGTACTGTGGAATGAGCATGAGGCTGACCAGAATGGTTGCCACCACCAAGATAGAATATTTGTATAAATCCCAGTAAGGAATCTTTTTAAGGAATTTATTCAATCTTTTGGAAGGCTTTTGATGAGCGAATAAATGGATAGAACAATTGATAAAACCATCAGGCATATGGTGAAAACAGGAAATGAAAGCTCAAACTTATTATCGATCTTATCCCCGACCCAGTAACCTAAAAGTAACAGGGCTGCCATCTGGAATGCCAGCCCTGAGTATTTCACATATTCGTTAATTTGTTTTTGACTCCGGGGCTGCCGGGGTTTTTGTGTCGATGGGTTTTGTTTGTCCATTTGCTCCTGCGATTTTAATTTCTTTTTGAGCAACACCCATTTTACAACCTCCGTTGAAAGTTGCACCGGATTCAACGATAAGTTTGTTGGTGATGATGTCTCCTGATATCACAGAAGATGGCCTGAGAATAAGCTGGTCAGAAACTTCCACTACACCTTTTACTTCACCGGATATCTCGGCATTTTGTGCAATGATGTTCCCGTCAACGTACGAGGACTGGCCAAGTGCAATTTTAGACTTGCTTTTCACACTGCCGTTTACCTTGCCCTCTATTCTTATGTTTCCATAAGTTTCTATGTTTCCTTCAACTATGGTTCCTTTCCCAATGATATTGCTGGAGTTGCTTGCATCCTGAACCGCCATGCTTTCTTGCTTATTTTTAAACATTTCTTTAAGTATTAAAATGATATAAATTCCGAAGGATCGACCGGATGACCATTGTACCACATCTCGAAATGAAGGTGTGGACCGGTTGTAAATTCTCCCGTATTTCCGATAATTGCAATAACCTCCCCGGAATCTACAAAAGTACCAACTTTTTTTAATAAAGCAGAATTGTGTTTGTAAACCGATATCATATTGCCCCGATGCTGTATGGCGATTACATTGCCAGATTCCTGAGTCCAGTCTGATAAAATAACCGTGCCATCTGCAACAGATTTTACCGGTTCGTTCACTCTTGATACAATATCCACGCCGTAATGTTCATCACGCAAACTGAATTCTGTGGTAACAACACCCTGAATCGGGGAATAAAAATATTGTTCTTCAAATTCCTGTGCCAGGCGGCTTCCTGTTGTTATGAAAGAAAGTTCACTATCTTCAAATGCCTTACGAAATTGAGAATCTATTGCCTGAATAGGCTCGATACCAACATTTTTAATATCGGCCCCGGATTGAAGAGACAGATCATCTTCCTCAAAATCGCCGATCAACACTCTTTGCACGCTATGGATGAACTGGTCTTTAATGCGCATCTGGTTTTCTAGGGAGTCAACCTTTTCAGCCAGATTTACCAAATGCCTATCCATAGTGATTAACTCGTGACGCGGATCGAACCACTGGGCCATAAGTGTGCTGCTCAGGTACAGACTTGCAACCATCATGACCATGAGAATAAAAAATGTCACCAATATCAGTTTTGCATAGGTAAAACTTATGGTTGTCTTTTCAGCAAAATTCTCTTCATTCCTCAGGATGAGTAAATACCTGTTTGTGAGCCAGTTAGAAAATGTTTTGCGCGACTTCAACTTAAAATTCTCCTATTTTTGGGTACAAAAGTATATATTAAAAGGCATTTGGGATAGATTTATTGTATTAATTGTCGCTAATTTCGCGTTTTAGAGATTGTCTGCATTAAACAGGTGAAGTCGAACATCATTAACATATTGTCTTTAGGTTCCATTGTCGGCTTGATGCTTTTATGGTCATGCGCATCACACAAGAAAAATTTCTTCAGTAAAACTTATCATAACACAACAGCACACTTCAACGCCTATTTTATTGCCGAAGAGGATATCAGGCAGGTGGAAGAAGCCATAGAGCGCAGTCACAGAAATAATTACAACAGGATATTAGGGGTATTTTATGACATCGACAGTGCCACCATCAATGGTGTAAGAGACAAATTAGATGATGTAATTGTAAAGGGATCGTTGCCAATTCAGCGTCATGAAAACAGCAATTGGGTTTATCCGAGTTATTATCTGATCGGGAAAGCGCGCTATTATGGAGGTGATTTTGTAAATGCCATTGAAACCTACAGGTACATATACAGGAATGCTGAGGAAGACGATATTCGGCAGAAAGCGCTCATTTCTCTTATGCGCACTTTTATAGATTACAATGAGCACAACAATGCCATCAGCGTTGCAGATTACATCCGGAAAGAAAATCTGACTAAAGAAAATACCCTCAATTATTTGTTGACGAAAGCATATTTTTTTCAGATCAGGGAAGACTATGACAATCTGGTGCGCAACCTGAGTCAGGCAGTGGAAATTGAAAAAAGTAAAAAGCAAAGGGCACGCTATTATTTCATCCTCGGGCAGGTGTATCAGCACCTTGGTTTTGATGGAGAAGCCTACAATAATTATAAAAAATGCCTGAAAAGTAATCCTGAATACGAGTTGTCATTTTATGCAAAACTCAACCTCGCCCAGGCCACTCAGCTTGATCAGAAAGTTGACTTGAAACAAATCCGGAAGTACTTTCTTAAACTACTGAAGGATGATAAAAACAGGGAATTCGTCGATAGGATATATTATGAGATGGCCAATTTTGAAATGAAACACAACAATATCGATCTGGCTATTGAGTATTACAAGTCCTCGATTCAGGAAAGCAACAGCAATCCAAGGCAAAAAGGATTGGCTTACCTTAGGCTAGGTGAGTTATACTATGATCATTTTAAAAATTACAAGCTTGCCCAGGCATATTACGACAGCACGGCAAATGTACTTCCTCAGGATGAGGAGAACTACGAGGCCATAAAGGAGAGAAGCCTCATACTAAATGATTTTGTGAAGCAACTTGAAATAATACATGTTCAGGACAGCCTGCTTGCCCTCTCTGCAATGAATAAAAGTGATATCGAAATATTACTGCAGCAGCACCTCGACGAACAGGAGCGGTTGGAAAGAGCGCGCGAAAGGGAGGCACGCCGGCAGGAGAGAATGGCAGCTTCCGCAGCCACAAGCGGTGGCACCTTTGCCAATCCGTTTGGCATAGATGACAACAGACCCTCAGATGGCGAATCATGGTATTTCTATAACCTGACAGCCTTGAGTACGGGCAGAAA
>CAYZWN010000079.1:0-17262 GCA_964482185.1 uncultured Roseivirgaceae bacterium | reverse complement strand
TTTGGGTTTGAAAAAGAAGGAGAAATGTTCAGCGAGTGCGATATCGATCACTATAAGATGGTGTTGAGATGATTTGGATGCAATAAATCTAAAAATCAATCTCAAAACACACATAAATCTCAAATACAATGCTGAATATCCAAAACCTGTTAGATTTTTGAAAATTGAGCACTGGGATTTATTTTTTTGATGCTTTTGAATTGGTTATTTCAATTTTCTCTAAAACTGAACATTATAGACAGACTATACAGTTTTGAAATCACTGCCACTTCAGTGATGAGAGTTTGTTTGACATGGCATCAATCAGGAAACTCACATGATACTCCAACGTGTTATTAAATTCCTTTCTTTCCTTGATGGTCAAATTGCCGGCTTTCATTTTTACTTTGATATCATCAAGCAGTTTCAGCAATTCTGTCATACCAAACGTGGCGATGATGCTCTTCATGCGATGCCTCAATTGCCGGTAAGTGTTCATGTCATCATCAAATATGGATAATTTTAGCAGATCGAGATTTACTTTAAACTCATCAATCGTCATTTTCAGAAACTCCTGGTAGCGCACCAAATTGTTCAGGAAAAGTTTGTCGGTATTTTCAAAAATAATTTTTGTGCTCTGATCAGATGTTTCTATTTCTTTATCTGTCAGTTCCATATCCTTGAAATCGTCAACCGTATTGGTCAGTTCCACGATTTTTGCCCTCAGATCATCTACATCTATTGGCTTTAACACATAGTCCTGCATGCCGCAAAGGAAAATTTCATCCTTGGTGGATTCGGTCGTGCTTGCAGTAAGCGCAATAATTGGCAAATTTTTAAAATATGCCTCATCCATATTTCTAATTCTTCTTGTAGTTTCCAGGCCGTCGATGCCCGGCATCTGGATATCCATCAGAATGAGATCAAAGTTTTTATTCCTGACTTTCTCGAGCGCTTCAAGGCCGTCAGATGCCATCTCGACCGTAATGCCCCAGTCACTAAGTATTTCCTCGATCAGGAACTGATTGGTGACCACATCCTCAACATAGAGGAGATTAAGCTTCATCTTCCACTTGAAATCACGGATTTTGGAGGCAGGCAAAGTATTGACAGGCTGACTGGAATCAAGATTTTTAAATGGCAACACAACGGTGAAGGTGGAGCCCTTATCTGCCACGCTTTGCACGTCAACAGTTCCTTTCTGGAGTTCTACCAGATTTTTTACTATCGATAATCCGAGCCCCGTGCCCCCGTAAACCCTTGGCGTACTTTTATTCGCCTGGTTAAATGGATCAAAAATATATTTCAATTTATCCTGATCGATTCCAATGCCGGTATCAGTAACCTCGAATACCAGCTTATAGCCTGTTTTTTTCCTGGCAGTCTGATTCACGCTGATTTCTACCGATCCCTTATTTGTGAATTTAATCGCATTGGTAAGGAGGTTATTAAGGATTTGGTTCAACTTGATGTAATCTCCATTAACCACTTCGGGTACGGAAGCACTGATCTGTGACTTAATCGAGATATCTTTTTCAAGCGCCTTTGGCCTGAGGCTTACCACCACGTTATCTATCAGTTCCTTAAGATTAAAATTTACTTCTTCCAGTTCAATTTTTCCTGCCTCGATTTTTGAAAAGTCCAGAATATCGTTGATCAGGGTCAGGAGGTTTTTCGAAGAAAAATGCAAGGTGTTGAGCAACTTGCCCTGGTCTTTTCGGGGGTTTCGCTTCAACAAAAGTTCAGTCATGCCCAGTATGGCATTCATGGGCGTACGAATCTCGTGACTCATAGCTGAGAAAAACTCATTTCTCGCCTTCATCACATTTTGAGTTTCCTTTTCGTAGTACTTTATTTTGTTGATGTTGGTGGAGATGTTGAGCATGTTTATATCTCCTCCCTGGGTTTTTAATGGCTTTTTTATTGTCTGGAAATAATTCAATATTCCGTTTGAGTCGGAAATTTGCTCCTCAATCATAAGTTCTTCACCCTGATTGATCACCTTCTGCTCCATTTCAAGGTACTTTTGGAACTGTGACGGTTCTGCAGGAAAAGTATTATCCGGTTCATTGAGAAATTCTTCTCTTGATTTTCCTACAAGCTCTGCCACAGCCTTATTGCAGTAGATCATGCGCCCGTTACCATCGCGCACGAAAATGAGGTTGGGATCGGTATCGAATAGCTGTTCGATGAACTCCTTTTGCATTTCGAGTTCCTTTTCGAATTTCTTCCTTGTGGTGATATCCACGGAGGTGGCCATTTCAACCATCCGGCCTTGCTCATGAAACTCTCGTCTGATTTTTGTCTCAAACCATCTGTAGCGGCCATCTTTGTGCTTTTGCCGATATGTATAATAGCTGAATGGAATCCTGTTTTCACGATCTGTGGATAATTGTTGCTGGTATCCAACAAAATCTTCATCCAGGATCAGTTCATTCCACTTTTGAGAAGAATTTATTTCCTGCACCTCATATCCCAGAAAGTCTTTTACTGACGGGCTTACATAAATCAATTCATCACCATCAAACATAATGTTGATGTCGTAGGCATTTTCTGCAAGCAGTTTATAGAGTTTGTGCGCCTCAGCCTCTTCATTTGTATGCGGCGTGATGATGAAAAGAATCATGGCATCATTGCCAACTTTGAGTTTTTTTACCTCAACCTTGAATGGCCGATCATCATTCATTTTTGTAAAACGGGCCAGGTATGACAATCCTTCCTCTTTTTTATCGGGAAGTAAGCGGACAATCCTTTTTATTTCTGTGATATCTTCACTGATCAGCAGATCGTAAAAATTCGAATTAAGGAGCTTTTCCGCAGAGGTATTGAAAAGGGAATAGCCAGATTTATTGCAAAAAAGTATCTTGCCCGAAAAATCGGTGGCAAATATTGCTTCGTGCGAGGAATTTACAAGAGCGGAAAGGATTTCCTGGTCCATATATTAGTTACACAAAAAAATATTGGGCCTAAAAATAAGCGCCCAAAAGTTAGAATATAAATCGAATCTTTCAGCAGAATTCATGTTAAAATTCCTCATTATTATAAAATCTCAACAAATATTGTTGAAGATTTCATATTTTACATATTTTCAAACAAGCCTAAATATGGGCCTGGTTTTTAGCCAACCCTGTAATAAGCTTTCTACAATTGATTTATTCTGATAATAAATATAAAGTAACCAAGAAATGAAGATTGGGGCTTTTCCTTTTGTATTGATCACGCCTGCCCTGATTCTTGGCATTTTACTGTCAAGCCAGATATCACCTTTCTCAAATGAGGAGTATTACATTGCGTTATTAATTCTAATACTATTTTTGATTTATTCCGTGCATTTTGCACTACTGAAAAAACCATTTATTAAATATAATAATCCACTCCTTGTTGTTGCTTTTGTAGTCTTGGGTTATGCGAATAGCTATTTGAATCATGCAATAAATTCTCCGGAAGTCTCCCGGGAACAATTGGACAGCTCCCAGTATTTCTTAGCCAGGATCGATTCTAAAAGTGAAAGCATCGGGAACAGTTTTCGATACCGGATTTCTGTATTGAGGATCCGAAACGGCTTTAGTTGGGAAAAAATCAATGCGCGTGCTGTATTGAATATTGCTGATACAGGATCATATTCATTCGGCGATGAAATTATAGTGAAAGGCAGGTTGCAATGGCTTCATAAAAGGCAGAATCCTCACGCTTTCGATTATGCCCTTTTCCTTGAGCGGCAGGGCATTTATATGCAGGCTTTCTGTAACACTGAAGATATATTGATTACCGGAAGTCAGAAATATCATCTGCGATACCTTGCTTTGCGAGCCGGTGATTTTTTTGAGCAAATACTGGCAAGGTATATCCACAACGAGCACGAACTGAATATGGCCAGGGCCATGGTAATAGGACGCCGTCATGAAATATCTCCGGATATGGCGGGTGTCTATGCGTCCACCGGCACATCGCACATATTGGCTGTTTCGGGGCTGCACGTTGGTATAGTTTACCTGATTTTCGGGTATATTTTAATATTTGCGAAGAGAAGAAGGCGCTTTCTCTTGTATTACGGAGGTATTTTGCTTGCTATATGGTGTTTCGCATTTATTTCAGGCCTTTCTCCTTCTGCAAAGCGCGCAGCCCTGATGCTTTCATTTATCCTGATCGGGCGGGCGATTGGCCGGAAAAGTAATATTTACAACTCGGTTTTTGCTTCAGCCTTTTGCGTTTTGTTTTTTTCGCCAAACCTCATTTATTCCGTATCATTCCAGTTTTCGTATATGGCTGTATTGGGAATTATATTTTTTTACAAAAAGATTTACCACCTCCTTTATGTAAAGAACAAAATATTTGATTTTTTCTGGCAGATCACTTGCTTATCCTTTTCGGTACAATTGGCCACCGCACCCATTAGTATTTATTACTTCCATCAATTTCCATTCATTTTCCCACTCACCAACCTATTTGCCATTCCCACAGCCATGTTGGTCGTTGGTGGCAGTATGGCGTTATTTTTTACATCCTTCCTGCCACTGCTACCAGCGATAATCGGCACAGTTATGCAACACGTGATGTTCCTTTACAATTATTTGATGTATCAACTGAGCAAAATACCGCTCGCTTCGGCGGGTGATTTGTGGATCAGCGCACACACAGTATTTTTTATTCTATTGCTGATCTTTTTGTCATCCTGGTTCGTTTTTACGCGTCGGGTAGCGGCATTCAAATTACTGACACTGGCTCTGGTGGCATATTCGCTAATTACACTGATAGAATATTATAAAAAAGCCACGGATCAGCGAATTGTCGTTTATGCAGTTAACAGGCATTTTTATATGGATATTATTTTCGGAAGAACATGTTACAGCAATTTTAAGATCACCGGGGAACGCTCGGCAAAGGATTTTCAATACAGCATTTTACCAAACAGAAGGTATCACCTTATTTCTTCTAACCGGCCAATTGACGCATTGAGCAACGCCAAAGCACTTGGCGAAAACATCCTTTTCGTGCTTGACGGAAAAACCTTTCTTGTATTTAACCATCCGCTAAGCAACCTGAAACAGTCTGAACAGATTACAATCGATTACCTGATCATAGGCAGAAAGGGCATGCAATACCTGGATTATATCCGTGACAATATGCTCATTCGTAATATTGTTGCCGACCCAACCATCAGTGAGGGCGATATACCAAAGATTGGTGAGTTGCCTGCAACGGAAGGATTACACCTAATTCAACGCAACGGAGCATTCGCCACCGCTATTTAACCAACCCGCATTTAGATCAATCAAATAAAAAATTAAGTAACTTTGAAGCCCGTTTGAGCTGAGATCAGTTTACAGGTATTCAACTGATCCGATCAGGCGGCAAGCTTTGTTTATTATTTTTTCTTAATTCTTAAACAAATTAATTTTCCACAGGTTTAATTGTCCGTATGAAAGTTACAGTTTGCAGAAAAGAACATTTTAACGCGGCCCACCGTTTACACAATCCGGATTGGTCTGATGAAAAAAACGCAAGGGTTTTCGGAAAGTGCAATAATGCTAACTTTCATGGCCACAATTATGAGCTGATCGTGAAGATAACCGGTGAACCTGACGTCAATACCGGTTATGTAATCGATATGAAAGTGTTGAGTGATATCATCAAGGAGCATGTTTTAGATCGCTTTGATCACAAAAATTTAAACCTTGATACGCAGGAATTCAGTGCGCTCAACCCAACAGCAGAAAACATAGTTGTGGTGATTTGGAAAATACTTAGAGAAAAAATTAACGAACAACTAGAAATTAAAGTAATCCTTTATGAAACAGAACGAAATTTCGTGGAATTCCCGGCCAGTTAACGGGATGACAATTGATGAGATAGGAGACGAACACATAGGCACATCAGCAGAAACTCCGTTGAGGGAAGATGCCTTTGACCTCGACGACGATCTGAAGATTGAGCTCATCCAGAAGCATTTCAAGGAAATAATGCAGATATTGGGCCTCGACCTCAGTGACGACAGCTTAAGTGGTACACCGCATCGCGTAGCCAAAATGTACGTGAAAGAGATATTTTCAGGACTCAATCCTAAAAATAAGCCGGAAATAAAACTCTTCGAAAACAAATACAACTACAATCAAATGCTCGTTGAGAAGGATATTACGATCTATTCTAATTGTGAGCATCACTTTGTGCCCATTATCGGGAAGGTTCATGTGTCATACATCAGTAGTGGTAAGGTGATAGGACTATCCAAGATCAACAGAATTGTTCAGTACTTTGCCAAAAGGCCGCAGGTTCAGGAAAGACTGACTATGCAGATTGGCAATGAGTTGAAGCAACTGCTCAACACTGAAGATGTAGCTGTGATTGTTGATGCCCAGCACTTGTGTGTTTCATCAAGGGGAATTGAGGATACTTCCAGCACCACGGTTACTTCATTTTACAGTGGGAAATTTGAAAAAGAAGAAACTAAAAGAGAGTTCCTGACTTACGTTTACAGCAAATAAATCGGAACTTAGTTATGATAATCTGAAGGCAACTTTTTAAGTTGCCTTTTTTCATGTCCAAAATTGAATTTGCTCAGACTAACCAAATCAGGATTATATTGTCAGGCCGGTGATTTTTACATAGATGCCACCGGCAAGGTGAATAAAAATATCGTTACGCATGCGCACGCCGATCATGCAAGACCAGGCCACACAAGTTATTTGTCCCACGGTGGTTCTGTTTGCCTGCTCCGGTCAAGACTTGGGAAAAAGATAAATATTGAGTCCGCAGAATACGGAGAGGCCCTTTCGATAAATGGCGTAAAGGTATCTTTTCATCCGTCAGGACATATTTATGGTGCAGCGCAGATCAGGGTTGAACACAAAGGGGAGGTTTGGGTAGTCACCGGCGATTATAAACTGGAAGATGATGGGTTGAGTACACCATTTGAACCGGTAAAATGTCACCATTTCATCACCGAATGCACATTCGGATTGCCCGTATATCACTGGCCGGATCATAGAGAAGTATATAAGAAAATCAATCAGTGGTGGACGGAAAATAAAGCTGCCGGTACCACATCTCTCATCTATGGTTACTCGTTGGGCAAGTCGCAGCGTATTCTGAAGAATATTGACCACAGCGTTGGGCCGGTATTTGTGCACAAAACCGTCGGAGCAATGAATGCAGCCATCAGGGAAGATGGTGCTGATTTGCCTCCAGCCGGGGTAATTGATGAAAAATGCAATCCAGGCCGGCTTAGGGGAAATTTAATTATCGCGCCTCCTAATTTTGCTTCCGGACCATTGTTCCGGGCACTTTCCCCGGTATCAGTGGCAATGGCTTCCGGCTGGATACAAACAGGTAAAAACATGGGTCGCAGCCGGCCTGACCGAGGCTTTGTACTTTCAGACCACGCCGACTGGCCCGGATTGCTTCAGGCCATCGAGGCTTCAGAAGCCGATCGGGTGATCACCATGCACGGCTACACGGCCGAACTCACAAGATGGCTCAACGAACAGGGCAGATACAGCATCGAAATCTCAGATCTCAAACACTTACCATTTCAGTTATAAATATGCAAACTAACCAACAAAATCCCGTACAGGTATCATTTGGTGTCATTGCTGATTTGCAGTATTGCGATGCGGACCCGCTTATCAACCGATACTTCAGAAATGCACCTGCAAAGCTCCATGAGGCTATTAGGTTTTTCAATCGCCGGCAATTGGATTTCGTGGTGAACCTTGGTGATACCATTGATCATGATTACGAGAGTTTTGATGGAATTTTGCCGCTTTTCAGCTCATGTCAGGCACCCGTTTATCATGTACTCGGTAATCACGACTATGAAGTGGAGGATGATAAAAAAGAAGCCGTTCACAAGAAGCTGGGCATACAAAAATATTACAGTTTCCGGGCTGGTGGCTGGAGATTCATCGTGCTGGACGGCAACGAGATCAGTACATTCGCCAATATGGAAGGAAGTGCAAAATACCAGGAGGCACAAAAAATGCTTTCACAGCTTGAAGACAATCAAAAAGTAAATGCCATGTTCTGGAATGGAGGCATATCCGAAGTGCAATTTCAATGGCTAAAAGGCATCCTGGACGAAGTGAAAACCCTTGGGGAAAAAGCCGTTATTTTTTGTCATTACCCGGTTTACCCGCCTGATAAGCATAATCTTTGGAATGATGAAAAAATATTAGACCTCCTGAAAAACTACAGCAACTTGAAGCTGTGGATAAACGGGCACAATCATCATGGGAATTACGGACAATTTGGTGACGTTCATTTTATAAATGTAAAAGGCATTGTGGACGGGGAATCAGAACTGGCCTTTTCCATATTTCATTTATATGAGGAAAAAATAATTATGATTGGTTACGGAAAGGAAATATCAGCTACTTTAGCCATCTATTGATAACGAAAATCATCGACTATGAAAAAATTATCCCTTTTAGCCGTTTTCCTATTTGTTTTAGCCCTTTCCGGCTGCAAAACATTGATGTCTTATACCAATATCCTCAAATGCGATTTCCGAATGGAATCCCTACGAAACCCGGTGATCGCCGGCGTTAATGTCAGCAGCATCAGAAGCCTGTCTGATTTGAGCTTCATCCAGGCCGGCAAGCTGACAACCGCATATCTGTCCGGGAATGTGCCACTGGAGTTTACTTTGAATATGGAAGGGAAAAATCCCAATACCTCAGAGGCACGTATGGCACAGTTTGACTGGATCGTAAAGATCGATGATGTACAAATCGCGACTGGAACAAATCAGTCAGAATATGTGCTGCCGGCCAATAACGGCACACAGATTATTCCGATCAGGATCGCTGTGAATTTACTGGACGTTATCAACAAAGACTCCAAGGATTCATTAATCAACTTCGGTCTGAATCTGGCTGATGCGGGAAACAAGCCAACGCGGGTCAGTCTGCAGATCAGACCCACCGTGTACGTGAGCACCATTCCTGTGACATACCCGGGATACATTAGCCTCGGTACAGAATTTGGCGGTCAGCAGGCGCAATAGGAAAATACACCGGCCTTCTTTTACAAATAATTGATTGTTTTGATTATTTACTACTTTTGTCAGAGTCAAAAATGACAAAGTAGATGCAAAAAAATACAGGAGTAAAATACAGCTTTACAGCAGATCGGTTATTGGTGATTGTGGCTTATGTCCTGGCGTTTGCAGGTGCATGGATTTCAATCTTATTTTTCCCCGATAAAGAAATCTGGATGAAAATAGCCATAGGTGACCTTGTTGGTACCGTGATCATTTTCATATTCAGCATTGTAACGAAAAATTCCAGCATGTACGATCCGTACTGGAGCGTGGTGCCCCCGATAATTCTCGTTTATTTAATTATCACCACCGGCGCATCATTCCTTGATCCGCGTATTCTTTTCGTTTCCGTGGTTGTGTTTTACTGGGCAATCAGGCTAACGTTCAACTGGCTTAAAACATGGCCGGGCCTGCTCCACGAAGACTGGCGATACAAAAAACTGGCGCAAGACACCGGTATCTTCTACTGGCCGGTTAGCTTTCTGGGCATTCACCTGTTTCCAACTATAATGGTTTTTCTCGGCTGCCTGCCACTTATCCCTATCGTCGAATCTGCACAGCCACTGGGATTTTTTGATATTTTAGGTGCCTTGATTGCCCTGGCGGCAATTGAAATAGAGCGCAGGGCCGATAATCAGTTAAGGGCTTTTAAAATGCAGGCGAAAGGTGGTAAAGTTTGTGAAAGCGGACTATGGAAGTATTCGCGGCACCCCAACTACTTTGGCGAGATCAGTTTCTGGGGAGGCATTTTTATCATTGCTTTGGGATTGAATCCCGGTGCAAACCTGATATATGGCATCGGCTTTCTGGCGATGATTATCCTTTTTGTGTTCATCAGTATTCCGATGATGGAGAAAAGGCAAATCCAAAAGGAAGGATATGCGGCCTATAAAAAGCGGGTTTGGATGCTTGTGCCCTGGTTTCGAAAAAGCTGAATTATCATCAATGTATTTTCAAAGAGCTGCCATATTACTCACTATCTTATTTTTGACTTTCATTCAGGTCAAAGCCCAGGAAAAGTTTGGCCTGTCTGAATGCCTGGTTTTTACATTAAATAGTAGTCCGAGGCTTAAAGCGGAGGGCATTGCGCAAGAAAAAGAAACAGCCACCTTGCTACAGCAAAAAAGCGCCTTCCTGCCTCAAATTGATGCCTTTGTCAATTACCATAATTTTTTCAATGATTTCCCCACTTACCTTTTTCCGCAAGCTGAAGGCTCTGTACTTGCCGGCGAAGCGCTCACCGGCCCGTACCCGGTGCCACTTGGGTTGCGACACAACCTCAATACAGGCCTGACCATCAACCAAACAATTTTTGACATGCGTTTTTTTGGCACTGGTTCATTGATGGAACATTACCGGGTTTATAATGATTTGAAACTGAGCCTGGCAGAAGAAGATGTTATGTACCAGGTCGCGAATTTGTTCTACCAGATTGTCATCAATAAGGAAAAATTGAAATTTCTGGATCTTAACCTTGAGAGATTAGTCAAGCTTCAGGATATTTTGAAACTTCAGGTAAACCAGGGATTTGCCCGGCAAACAGACCTGGATAAGCTGCTTGTGAAAACATCAAATCTGCGATCGAACAGAGAAAAACTCCAGTCTGGTATTCAGCAGCAAATGCGCTATCTGAAGCGCGCAATGGGGATGTCACAAGATGTTGATCTTGAAATAGAACACGACGAAACAGTAATGCCGGTGTTGGATCTCGATAACATCGAACAAGGAAACCATCCTGAGCAGCGCATTCTTGAAGAGCAAAAAACGCTCAATGCCCTGAATGCTCAAAAACTCAACGCCGATTATTATCCAAAACTTCAGGCCTACGCAGCCTTGCTTTTTCAGGCACAGCGGCAGCAATTAAATTTCCTTGCCGACAATCAGGACTGGTACAACGTACACCAGTGGGGTTTGAAATTAGCCATACCAATCATGCGCGGTTTCGAGAAAAAGCGGAAAAAAGAAATTTCTGAGATTGTTGACGCTCAGCTCAGTTTTGGACTGGAACAGCAAATAGAGCAAAATGATATTGAATTCCGAAATGCTGTATCTGCATTGGAGGTTGCCCGCATCGAGCAGCAGGCGCAGCAGGAAAATACAGCACTGGCAGAGCGCATGTACAGGCAATCAGCATTGAGCTATGAACAGGGCACCATGCTGCTGATGGATTTCCTCGACTCGGAAGCAACCTTGAGGGAGGCGAAAATGATCCATGCTACGGCAATACTGGATACGCGCCTGGCAGAATTGAAAATTTTAAAAGCTTCAGGTAAACTGAAGGAGCTGGTAAATCAATAAAAATGAATCGCATCATATCATTTATCATAGCAATCAGCCTTGTAGCCCTGGTGGTACTGACACTCATCAGGAACAGGCAGCGCATCAACTATCAGATTGAATTCGCGGAGCGCAAAGTTGAGGCGTATCCTGTAAAGGTTGAGACGGTGCAATTTAGCACACTCGATCGGGTACTGGAATTGCCCGGCATTTTGTCGGCGGCAGACGAGCTGATGATGATGGCCGAAACGCAGGGCAGGATTATTAAATTATTTAAAAATGAAGGGCAATGGGTGCAAAAGGGTGATATCATTGCACAGGTTGATGACGCTTTGATGCAGGCCGAATTACTGGTAACAGAGACAAATTATGAAAAAGCCGGGAAAGACCTTGAGCGGGCACAAACGCTTAGCGAGGGAGGCGCCATCACGCAGCAACAGCTCGAAGGCCTGCAATTGAATGCCAAAGCGGCCGAATCAAAATTTATTGTCTCCAAAAAGAGGGTTGCGGATGCATCAATCAGGGCTCCGAAATCCGGATATATCAACAAAATGTTCGCGAAGGAGGGTGGCATGATTGGCCCCGGCGTACCCGTCTGCGAGTTGGTTAATACAAAATCGCTGAGAATGACCGTGAAAGCTGATGAGCAGGACATCATAAACATTTCACCCGGTCAAGAGGCACAAATCAGAATTGCATCGCTCAACGGAAACATGATTAGCGGGCTTGTGACCAGCACAAGCGCCAAGGCGGATCACGCGCTTCAGTATGGCATTGAAATATTTATTGATGAAAATCCAGATGGGGCACTTCGGGCAGGCATGGTTGCTATGGCAATTTTTAATTTTGCTGATGATAATCCCGGGGCTGTGATACCAGCCGGCGCATTGGTTGGCACAAACAAAGATTCAAGGGTTTTTGTGGTGACAGACCAAAAAGCCAGACTCATTCCGGTTAAAATATCCCACATTTCCGGAAGCAAGATAAAAATCGCCGATGGGTTAGATAATGGTTCGCTCGTGGTAACCGCCGGTAAATATAATCTGGCTGATGGTGTGGATGTAAAGATAATTGATTAAGGGGGGGCAATGAATCTCACCAAAATATCGATCGAAAGACCCAAGCTGGTCGTTGTACTGTTCTCGCTGGCGATATTTCTGGGCGGTCTCAGCTATTTCTACCTTTCTTTTGAGTTGGTTCCAAAATTTAATCCGCCGGTCATCACTGTAACCACCGTGTATCCGGGAGCCTCCCCTGCAGAAGTGGAAAGCAAAGTATCCATACCCATTGAAGATGTGCTTTCAGGCGTGGAATACCTCGATCAGATTACTTCTTTATCATACGAAAATTTCTCACTGGTCAGGCTCGAAATGAAACCGCAGGCTGATGTGGAAATCAGTTTACAAAACATTCAGCGAAAGCTGCAATCCGTGCTTGCATCATTGCCGGCCTCAGCAGACCGGCCCGTACTGAGCAAGTTTGATTTTGATGATTTGCCGGTTATGCGACTTGCTGTTTTTTCAGGAATCACCGATCTGGAGCTGAGCAAATTCGCAATAGACCAGATTCAGCCTGCCCTGGCGCAGGTACCGGGTGTCGCGGAAGTGAGACTGCTCGGCGAGCGCAACCGCGAAGTTGTTGTCCGTATTGATCCGGATAAGCTGGCAGTTTATCGCATTTCCATTTTGCAGGTATTGCAGGCGGTCAACTCAGCAAATCTGGAAGTACCGGCAGGTATGATTGAGGACGATCAGGCGCAACGTTTCATCAGGCTGAAAGGGAAATTTGAGGATCTGACCCAACTGGAGCAACTTGTAGTTTTTGAAAATGCCGACTACGGTTTAAAAGTCAGACTGAAAGATGTTGCGGAGGTGATCGATACACAAAAGGACATACAGGTCATCAGTCGCATCAATGGCCAGAACGCCCTGGGTATCGACATAAAAAAGCAAACCGATGCCAATGCGGTGGATATGAGCAAGATGGTGCGCGCCAGGCTGGATGAAATTTCGCGGTCAAATCAGGATATAGGATTGGAATTTTTCATCGCCTCGGATATTTCGGAGTTTACGCTCCAGGCCGCCTATGCCGTAATGGAAGACCTGGGTCTGGCCGTTTTGCTGGTTGCATTGATCATGTTGTTGTTTCTCCACAGCCTGCGCAATTCGCTGATTGTTCTGGTTTCCATACCCACTTCCATCATTTCTACTTTCATCATGATGTACATGCTGGGTTATTCACTCAATATGCTTTCCCTGCTGGGACTTTCGCTTGCCATCGGTATCCTGGTAGATGACTCGATTGTGGTGATAGAAAACATTTACCGCCATATAGAAATGGGAAAAGAACGGGTCAGGGCGTCCTACGAAGGCCGCATGGAAATCGGTTTTACTGCCATCTCCATCACACTGGTGGATGTGGTGGTCTTTTTACCAATCATCTTTTCGCAGGGACTCGTGGCAGATTTACTCCGGCAGTTTTCAGTCGTCATTGTTACCTCAACACTGATGAGCCTTTTTGTATCTTTCACCCTGGTGCCCTTGCTCACTTCAAGGTTTGCAAAGCATGAACAACTGAAGACGAAAGGGGCGATGGGCAGATTTCTGGCAGGCTTTGAAAACGTCATCAATACAGTTGTGGAGCTTATAGTTGGATTGCTCAGGTGGGCTTTTGATCATAAAACTACCACCTTGTTGATAGCGCTGGTGCTGTTTGCTTCGTCCTTCATTTTGATTTTTGCCGGATTTATCGGTGTGGAATTTGTAAAATCCGGCGACCGATCAGAAATTATGGCAGAGATCGAGTTACCCCCCAATGCTTCGCTGAAGCAGACAAACCTGATCACTGCCCGGGTGGAGCAGTATCTGCTTAGTATTCCTGATGTGGAAAGTGTATTTACCAATATAGGTATTACAAGCACAGGAAAGATCGCCTTCAACACCTCCAATCTTGCCGAAATCAGCATCAGGCTGGTTGACAAAACCAAACGCGTCTATTCCACCGCCTGGCTTGCAAGAAAGATCAAATTCGACCTCGAAAGCGCCATCCCGGATTTGCGCATCAACCCGATAGAAATCAACCTGATCGGCCTTCGCGATGATGATGCGGTGCAGGTCACTTTTCTGGGAAATGATATTGAGGAGCTTGCTGAAATCGCACGCAAAACAGAGCACATGATGGACGAAATACCCGGTGTGATTGAAATTAAAAACAGCCTGGCAAAACGCAATACCGAGCTCAGTGTGGAGATTGACAGGTTGAAAATGGAACTGCTCGGCATTGATCTGCCACAGGTGGCAGGCACCATCCGCACCGCATTCAGCGGTAACCAGGATGCAAAATATACCGAAAATGGCGAGGACTTCGATATCAATGTAATCCTTAATGCGTTTGACAGAAAAAGCATTGCCGACATTGAAAAACTCACGGTGATGAATAAAAAGGGACAAACCATACCATTCAGGCAATTTGTGCGAATTGAAGAAAGCCCGGGCCCCGCTATGCTCGAGCGAACCAACCGGGCGCGGTCCGTCACTCTGAAGTCGCAGGTAAACGGCCGCCCGGCCGGAACAGCAGGAAGAGCGTTGCAAAACGATCTGGCCACCATGGATTTGCCCGAACACGTCAGTTATTTTTTTGGAGGACAAACCAAGCGCACCATCGAAGGCGTATCGACCATGATCATCGCTTTTCTCATATCCATCATCCTGGTTTATGTGATTCTCGTCGCTTTGTACGACTCCTACTATTATCCCTTTGTTGTGCTTTTTTCCATACCCCTGGCCATCATCGGGGCCTTGCTCGCGCTGGCTATGTCCGGGCAATCATTGAGTATTTTCTCAATCCTGGGTATGGTGATGCTGGTGGGCCTCGTTGGGAAAAATGCAATTCTGGTCGTTGATTTTACCAATAACCTGAGAGAAAAAGGCATGGAGCTAAAGGAAGCCCTGATCGAGGCAACGAGACTACGCTTCCGTCCGATTCTCATGACCAACATCACGATGGTCATCGGCCTGATGCCTATAGCCCTGGCGCAGGGCGCAGGATCGGAATGGAAAAACGGCCTCGCCTGGGCGCTTATCGGCGGCCTCAGCAGCTCAATGCTGCTTACCCTGATCATCGTACCTGTGATCTACTACCTCGTGGAGCGCGGCCTGCAGCGCATGGGCGTAAAATGGGGCAATAAGGTGAAGGTGCCGGTGGATGGAGACTGATTTTTCCGGAGACTCTTCAACGGAATTTGTCATGCTGAATATTAAAATCATTTATAAGGCTGATTGTTGTATTTACTTCATTTAACCTAACTTGGTATTCTGTTTTTTTAGAGTGGACCCAATAGGTCTTATATATTTAAAAATGGTATTTGTATGAATAAAACATGTACTATAAATCAGGAAGTGTGAACACAAAACATAAAAAAATGAAAAGACGGAACTTTTTAAAAAATGCTGCTACCCTTGCATCCATCACAATTTTGCCCTCATCAGTCTGGGCGATTGCCAAAAACGGCAAATTACGGACCGCCCACATCGGAGTGGGTGGCATGGGCGCTGCCGACCTGAAAGATATCGCCTCCCACCCAATGGTAGAGGTCACCGCTTTGTGTGATGTGGATTCCAAGAACCTGGCTGCGGCCCTTAAACTGCATCCGAAAGCAAAAGTCTTTGCTGATTACAGGAAAATGTTTGGTGAACTGACGAATGCCATTGACGCCGTTGTGATCTCTACTCCTGATCACACCCACGCTCCGGCCACCATCATGGCCATGGAAGCAGGTAAGCCTGTTTATTGCCAAAAACCACTCACCCACCACGTGTCGGAAGCGCGGGCAGTACGCAAACTTGCCGAAGACAAAAACCTGGTTACACAAATGGGCATTCAGATCCATTCATTTAAGGAATATCGTTCGGCTGTGCAGTTAATCCAGTCAGGTATAATCGGAAAGGTGCATACGGTCAGGGCCTGGTCTCCGAAGAACTGGGGTTTCGACGGCCCCGCACCTACAGGCAGCGATCCCGTTCCGGCCAATCTGGACTGGAACCTTTGGCTTGGCACTGCCCCCGAAAGGCTTTACAAGGATAAACTTTATCACCCCGGTAACTGGCGAAAAATACTGGATTATGGTTGTGGCACCCTGGGCGACATGGGTGTGCACATTTTCGATACGCCCTACACCGCGCTGAATCTGGATGTGCCACAAACCATCACAACAAGCTGCAGAAAACCCACCGGGTTTGGGCATCCTGAAAAAAATACAGTGACCTACGATTTTCCCGGAACAGCCTACACCACCGAAACCCTGAAATGGGTGTGGTATGATGGTCCCGGCGCGCCTGAAGACCATAAGGATTTAAAATTGCCGGATGGAGATAAACTACCCGGACAAGGTTCCATGTTTATTGGAGAAAAAGGCAGGTTGCTGGTACCACACTGGGCATTTGCCAAACTCATCGTGAACGGAAAATACGAAAATGTGAATTATCCGGAGCTGGAGCACGCCGATCATTACCACCAGTTTGTGGATGCCTGTCTGGGCAAGGATACATGCAGCGCCCCGTTTTCATATGCTGCCAGACTCACCGAAGCCATCCTGCTCGGGGTGGCGGCCAATCGTTTCCCGGATCAGACGCTGCACTGGAACAATGCAACTTCCAGTTTTGCCGAGGCTGAAGCGAATCGCTATTTAACCGGGGATTACAGGGCGTTTTAGTGAGGATGGTTTAGAATAGATTTCGGAATTAATCCTGAGATGGATAACCGGGATAAACTTGTTAACCAAAAAATATGCTGTGAAGTAAAATGGTTCGAAAAAGTTATCTGGTTTAATAATTCCCATATCCAGTTTGAAAATAAATATTGCTAAATGACTTAAAGTATATGCTTTGTAGAGAGCAATCCAATTTATTGAACCCTGCCCCATTCCTCATTTGGTTCGGGGCCCATTTCGAGCTCGAGTTTGCCGCCTTTTA
>CAYZWN010000078.1:0-17585 GCA_964482185.1 uncultured Roseivirgaceae bacterium | reverse complement strand
ATGGGATACGGAATGGTCATCGACCAGCAGCTCTGCGTAGGCTGCGCCGCGTGCACCATCGCCTGCAAGGCGGAGAACAACACGCCAGTGGGGTTCAACTGGTGCGACAAGATCACCCGCACGGAGGGTACTTTCCCCAACGTGCGCTACGAGTACATCTCCACGATGTGCAACCACTGTGACAATGCACCCTGCGTGTCCGCCTGTCCGACCAAGGCCATGTACAAGGACAAGCAGACGGGCCTGACGCTGCATGATCCGAACAAGTGCATCGGCTGCAAGGCCTGTATGGTGAATTGCCCTTACGGCGTCATCAAGTACAACTGGGATACGCCGCATGCGGACTGGCGGGATGCGAGCAGGATCTCCGAGGGCACCTTCTCGCCGCGCGAGCTGGTGGCCGAGGTCGGCGCCGATGGCAGCCCGACCAGCAACCCGGAGCGTGATTCGACCTACCCGTCCGTACGCGCGCGGGGCACGGTGGAGAAGTGCACCTTCTGCGACCATCGCCTGGCCCACAACCTGGCGCCGGCCTGCGTTGAGGCCTGCCCGTCGGGGGCCCGGCAGTTCGGCAACCTCGACGACCCGAACAGCGCGGTGAGCAAGCTCGTCAAGCTGCACGGGGGCAAGGGGCTGCGTGCCGAACTGGGCACGAAACCGCGGGTCATCTACATCCGCGATTACCGGCCCACGCGGCGCGTCGCGCCGGCCCGTCCCGAGAACCAGGGCTAACGGTCAAGGAGTCTGGAAATGAACGGCAATCTATCAATCAAGGACTTCATGACGCCCGTCTGGGGACTGATCCTCATCGGCCTGGTCATCGGTGGCGGCGTGGGCCTGTACGAGATGTTCGTCGGGCACGTGCTGGCGACGACCCAGGTGATGGTGTTCACCACCCCGCTGATCGTCTACATCTTCCTGGCGCTGGCGAGCACGGGCATTTCGCTGATGCTCGCCTACGGCCTGCTGGCCGGCAAGGAGGTGATTGTCCGCAATACCCGCTACCTGCTGGTACTGGATATCGCCGTGCTGCTGGGCGGCTTCGTCGCCCTGGCGACCGAGCTGGGTTCGCTGCTGAACATGGTGTACATGATCTTCTCGCCGAACTTCAGCTCGCCGATCTTCTGGATGGGCGTGTTCTACTCCATCAAGCTGGTGCTCCTGTTCGTCAAGCTGGTGCTCGACGTACGCGGCGTGCATGGCCCGCTGGACCGGCCGCTGGCGTGGGTGACGCTGTTCGTCGCCGCGGCGGCCGCCATGACCATCGGCGCGGTGTTCGGCACCATGATCGGGCGGCCCGATTACCGCGGCGCCTTCGCCTCCCTGCTGCTGGTGACCATCGCGCCGGCCTCGGGCGCGGCGCTGGTGGTCATGCTGCGGCAGCGGGCGGAACTGGCCGACAGGGTGGCGCCGGTGTTCCGCCAGCTTGCGGGGCTGCTCGCAGTCATGCTGTTCCTGCAGTGGATCTACGAGACGCGGGCCACCACGGAAGCACTGCTCGGCTGGGTCAATCCGCTGATGTTCCTGCTGTTCGCTGCGGCCGCCCTGGCGGGTGGCGCTGCGTCGCGCATCGCGGGTGCGCTGGTGATGATCGGCTCGTTCTGGGTGCTGTACGGCTTCATCATCACCGGCCAGCTTGCAGTGCAGGGCCCGATGGTCGGCTGGTACGGCGAGGTGACGTCATTCGCGCCAAACCTCGCTGAGTGGGCGATCCTGCTGCTCGGCATCTCGGTCGCTGCAGCCGTCTACCAGCTCGGCAAGCTGTTCCTGCTGGAGCGGGGCGAGGGGGCGCCCGCGGCCGGCTGAGCTTCAGCCTTCGCTGATCCGCCGGTGGCGGCAGTCGGGGCAGCGCTTGAGCTGTTCCACTGCCGCCACCGGCATTTGCTGTTCCATGCGCCGGAGGTTGGCCGCCAGGAGTTTCCCGGCGAGGAACGGTCGTTCGCAGTCGATGCAGCGCGCCAGCGGATCCTCGGACACGATCCGCCAGTACTCCCGGGTTTCCAGCGGCGCGATGCGCGGCTCGAGCTCGATCGCCTGTTCCGGGCAGCCGTTGGCACAGGCGCCACACTGCACGCACAACGCCTCGGCAAAGGCCAGCCGCGCCAGTCCGGCCTCGGCGTCGTCGGTATAACGGATCGCGGCAGTCGGACAGATCTGCGCACACGCCGAGCAAAGCGTACAGCGCGCGCGGTCCACTGCGATGGCGCCGAGCGGCGCGCCCGCCGGCAGCACTGCCGGTTCGAAGCCCTGGTCCGCTTCGAGTTGCGCCAGTGATCGGGTCAACAGCGCCCGCTTGTGATGCGTGGGCAGTGTCGTTTCGCCCGCCGGCGCCTCGCGACGGTGCCGTATGGCGGCTTCGCTGCCGGACACGGCGGTCGGTTCCTTTGCATGAACGATACGGACCGCATCGGCCTGATGGCCGCAGGCGCGCAAGAGCGTCCCGGCCAGCGCCACCCGGGCTTGGAGCAACCTCGTGGTCTCGGGCGGCGCATCGGCGCCGAGCTGCAGCAGGACCCGCCCCGCCCCGCGGGCGAGGGCGGCGAGCCACAGTTCTTCGCCGAACGCCGCGACGGGTGATACGGCCAGTCCGACCCGGTCTGCCCCGGCCGGCAGGCAGGGCTCTTCCCCGGGGGCGTGAACCACCAGCGTCGGATCGGAGGTGCCGGCACCGGCCAGCAGCCGATCGACTTCCTCGAGCAACGCCGCGCGCGGCGAGGCCGCAAAACTCAGCGCGCCGGTGGGACAGGCGAGGGTGCAGGCCGCGCAGCCCTGGCAGAGATGGGGATTCACGGCGATCCGGTCCCCCTCGGAGCGGATCGCTCCCGCGCCGCAGACGTCCAGGCAGCGGGTGCACCCGGCCTGGCCGTAGGAGGCATGCGTGCACAGCCCCCGCTCGTACTCGAAATACTTCGGCTTGCTGAAGGCGCCGACCAGTTCGGCCGCCTGCGCGACGGCGGCGGTGATCTCCTCGCCGTCGCGGGGCGCGAAGTAGCCGAAAGGCGCCACGCTGCGCCCGATCAGCGGTTCCGCCGACAGGTCGATCACCAGGTCGAATGTGCCATCGCGATTGGGACTGAAACGCTCCGGCGCGCCCGCTGCAAGATCCCGGATGCTGGGGCGGAATGCGCCCAGCCAGCCATCCAGGCCGGCCACCCGGCCCTGCACGACACGGATGCCGTTCTTCCCCGGCGCAAGATCCAGCTTTGCCGGCGCAACCACGACGGGCGGCCTGGCAAGCTCCACCTCGTAGAGCGGTGCAGCATCGAACGGCCCTTCGCAGGCCACGAGCAGGGCGCCGCGCGAATAGTAGCTGACCCCGTTGCTGCCGCCAGGTGCCTCCCCCGACAACAAGCCACCGACGCAGTCATGGGATTTCATTGCCAAAGTATTCCGGATTCCCTGCAGGCGGCCCGGATTATGGCAGAATGCCGGCGGATCGCATTGCCGGGGGCACCATGATTCGTATCGAGCACCTGTACATCTCGCCGGGGCACAATTTCTTCGGCCGGCATGGCCGCGGGGCCGATGAGCACCCGATCGTCGCGGTCGACGAGGTCGAGTGCGTGGCCGGCTCGGGCCTGCGCGGCGACCGGTTCTTCGACTACAAGCCGGACTACCCCGGACAGATCACCTTCTTCGCCATGGAGGTGTTCGAGGCGCTGTGCAAGGCCCTGGGCGTGGAGGGCGTGCCGCCGTCGGCGGTGCGCCGCAACGCCTTCACGCGGGGCATCGCGCTGAACGATTTCATCGGCAAGGAATTCGAGGTCCAGGGCATCCGTTTCGCCGGCGTCGAGGAATGCCGGCCGTGTTACTGGATGGACGAGGCCGTTGCACCGGGTGCCGAGGACTGGCTCAAGGGCCGGGGCGGCCTGCGGGCAAGGATTCTCAGCGACGGCCTGCTATCTCGTGAGCGTTGAATAGCAGGAGGAATCACGCCATGACTGCCAGCAACAACCCGAAGGGCCGGAAAGCCCCCGCGACTTTTCGCGCCTTCGTGGAGCGTTTTCCCGAGCTGGGCGAGGCCCACGAAACCATCGGACGGGTCACCGACAAGGCCGGCCCGCTGGATGCCAAGGTCTGTCACCTGATCAAGATGGGTATCGCGTTGGGCGCCGGACTGGAGACGGCCTTTCGCAGTCACGTGCGGCGCGCGCACGAGCACGGCGCGACTCGCGAGGAAATCGAGCAGGCGATCCTGCTGGCGATGAACACGGTCGGCCTGCCGCGCACCGTGATGGGCTGGCAGTGGGCCGGCGAGCAGCTCGAACGCGACAGCAAGGAAGGCTGAACCACCGCGCCCGCTCAATGGGTGCGCTGCCGGTGCCAGACCGAGTAATAGCGTACTGCGGCGGGGGCGTGGGCCGTCACGCCGGACAGGACGATCACGATGATGAATGCTGCGGCCTCGAACTGGTCAAGCAAGCCCACGAGTCCCAGCAGCAGCACCTTGACGGTGATCGCCACACCGCGGACCTCTACCAGCCAGTAGCGTGACGACCACAGCTCCAGTGCCATCATCAGGATGCCGGACACCAGGGTGAGCACCAGGAAGGGCAGCCAGATTTCGCGCGGTCCCTCGTAGAGATACGCGCCGCCGATGCCGCCCACACCAACCAGGTGAGCAGAGCGCAGCCCGGTCATCAGCCAGCGGCGTCCGGGGAATGTGCGTGGCGGTGGGATCATGGTTCATGCGCCTGCATCGGGGCATCGGCTGGCAGCCGGACCAGTGTAGCCAGGTTGATCTGGATCAATTTCTGTCTGTGGCTCAGACGGGATACTCACTCGCTTGCATCGCGGCACGGCGCAGTACGCCAGGCAGCTGATGATGGTGAGACAGCATAACAAGGCTTCGACGCCTGCGCGGTCCGGGCACACCGGACGTTTCGAACTCGATCGAAGTGGGCGGATTACCGAATGGGATGAGGGTGCGGCGGCCGTCATCGGCGTGTCCGTCGATGCGGCTGCCGGCCGCCCCTGCCACGAGATCGTCTCGGGCGTGGACGACTTCGGCCAGCCGGTCTGTGGCTCCGACTGCCGGGCATGGCAGGCTCTGCGCCAAGGGCACATCAGGGGCGGGGCCGCGATTGTCGTTCGCAACCCTGCCGGGGAACGGCGCCGTCTGCGCTGTGAGCTGACTGCGTTGCCATCGTTTCCAGGGGGCGCGCTGGGCCGGCTGTGTTCCATGGACGCGGGTGGTCGCGCCCTGGCGGATGACCTTGCCGGGGTCGCCAGCCTGGTGGCGACCCTTGGCGACGCATCGCTGCATGCAGGAGCCGGCCGGGCACTCGATTTCCTGCTCGGCGCAACCGCCGGAGAGGCTGCCGAGGTGTTTCTTGCCGAGCCGGAAGGCCGCGGCATGGTCCTGACCTGCCACAAGGGCCGTTTTCGCCAGGCCTTCGCGCGAATGGTCCGGTTTGACCGCGGCGAGGGCTTCCCCGGACTGGTACTGGCGCATGGCAAGCCGATCTATACCGACCGGCTTCCTGAAGATCCGCGCTATCTGCGCGAGCAGGTCAAGGAACAGGGCTTTCAGTGCTACTTGGGCGTGCCTCTCGCCGGCCTGTCGGGGGTCGTGGGTTCAATCGGGTTGGCGTTTCGGCGCACCGGTGTCGACCTCGATCGCTGCCTGCGTCTCATGCACTGGGTCGGTGCCCCGCTGAGCCTGCTCATCGAGGCGGAGCTCGCCCGGTTAAGGACTGCGATCGATGGCCAGTTCCGTGCCAATGCCGGCGACCCGGAAACACAGTTTGTGCAGGGTACGCAATCGGCGCTGGAGCAGCTTGCGCAACTGAGCCGGTCCGCGGGCGCGGAGTTGCGAATCCTGAGCGGGTCCGCTCCAGAACCCTGGGTTACCGGCAGGGCCAGGGCGCTGCCGCGTTGCCCGGAGCTGAAGGCCGGCCCGATTTCGCAGTGTCCCTGCCTGAAGGATGGGAACGCGGCGATTCTCGGCAAAACACTCGCAAACTGTCCTGCCGGTTGCCAGCGGGTGGGGCCGTTCGAGGGCACTTTGTATTGCGTACCATTGGTCGCGTCTCCGGGCGCCTTCGGACTGGTGCGTCTGCTCGCTAAGCCCAGTAAAGGTGGCGCGTCTGGCGATTATCTGGCATTGCTGGAAAGCGCCGCGGCCGCCGCGGCAGACCGGATCTATACCTTGCAGGAGCACCTGGCGCACGCCCGCATTGCTGATTCTGCAGCGCGTGCGCGGTTGCGGTACGCAGATGCCTCTGCAGAAACCGGGCCGCCAGGCTGGATGACGGTGGGCGAACAGCCGGGATCGAAGGGGCGTAATGCTCCGGCACTGCCACCGCTGGCGATCCGGTGCTTCGGGACCTTCGAGCTCTGGGTTCGAGGTGTGGCTGTCACGCCAGCCAGGGTGCAGCGCAAGAAGGTGCTGACACTGTTGAAGATCCTGCTGGCCCGGCCGGGTCAAGTCCACTCCAAGGATGCGTTGATCGAGGCGCTTTGGCCGGACGCCGACCCGGTGGCCCGCAGCGGCCAGTTCTTCGTGCTGGTACATGAGTTGCGAAAGCTGGTTGAAGCCGCCGGGTCGAGGCCGAATCGCTGGCAGTTCATCTGCAGCGACCAGGATCTCTATTACTTTGACGCGGATTCACCCTGTGCCGTCGACATGCTGGAGTTCCGGCAAATGATCGAGGCCGGCCGCCGTGCCGAGGCTGCCGGCGACGAGCCAGCTGCCTCCGCGGCCTACGAGCGTGCGGTGGCGCTCTACCGGGGCGACTTCCTGGAGGACGAGGCTTTTGCCGAGTGGTGCTGGCTGGAGCGTGAGCAGCTCAGGGAAGACTGCCTGGGCGCATCGCGGAACATCGCGGTGCTGTTGGGGCGGTGCGGACAATGGGAGCGAAGCATCCGGCACCTGCAGCGCGCGCTGCGCCTGGACCCGGTCCGCGAAGAGCTGCATCGCGAGCTGATGCACGCGTTATGGGCAGCAGGGCGGCGCACCGAGGCAATCCGGCAGTACGAGCGGTGTGCGGCCCTGCTGGCGCAGGAGCTGTCCGTGGCACCCTTGCCTGAGACCCGGGAACTGCTGCGAAAGATTCGCGCCAAGTCCTCATAAGTCACCCCGCTGTCCAGTGGCTGTTGCGCGGCTGAAAGCCGTTTGGAAGCCCGCGCTGCTACCGTCCCCCGCCTTGCTTTCACCGCGCTGACCATGCACCCGGGCCGGGAACCGGTTTCCGGGGGACTGTGGAAGCAGGATGGAAGCGGAGGTTGCGAACATGCCAGGCAGTAAGGAGCAGAGGCGCCGGGAAGAAGCCGGAATCGGCAGATCCACCAGCGACGTTCCCCCGCAGCATCAGAGCACGGCTTTCGTGATGACGCTGTGGCTGGAACCGGGATCGGCACGGCGGCCCGCCGAGTGGCGCTGGCGAGTGGTGCAGGTCAGCAGCGGCGAACGCCGGTACTTCAGGCGGCTCAGCGACCTGCTCGCGTACGTGGAAGAACGGACCGGCGAGCCGTCGCCGCCGATTCACGGCTGACGGGCTACGCGGAACCGGGAGGTGAGGCAGATGCGTCCAGGACAGAGGAAACGTGGGGCAGTGCAGCGCTGGCAGGTATCTCTTTCAGCCACGCTGGTGCTGGCTTTTTCCGCGTTGATTTATCCGGCCGTTGCCGGCGCCCAGGGTCCGCCTGTCGACCTGGGACAACAGATCTTCGAGGCCCAGTGCACCGCATGCCACACCATCGGCCGTGGCACGCTGGTCGGCCCCGACCTGCAGGGTGTCACCGAGCGACGGACGGAATCGTGGCTCAAGGTCCATATCCAGTCACCCTCGCTGCACCGGGAAGAGAACGATCCGGTCGCGCTGGCGCTGGTCGAGCAGTTCCGCATCCCGATGCCCGACCTGGGGCTGACCGCGCAGCAGGCGGAAGCCGTCATCGGCTTCCTGGCGACTCCGGAAACCGTGCAGGGCATGCCGGCGCTGCTGCTGCCGACGCTTTTCTTTGGGGTGATTGGTATCGCCGGACTGACGGTGGCCGGTCTCAAGTCAGGGACCAAGAAGGTGGAGGTCAGGGAATGAAGAGCAGGTGGTTCAATCTGGCCGAGGAATCCCGCTCCTGGGAGGATTTCTACCGCAACCGCTGGTCGTACGACTACAGCGTGAGATCCAGCCACGGGGTGAACTGCTCGATGGCGTGTAGCTGGGAGGTCTTCGTCAAGGACGGCCTGATCTGCTGGGAGCTGCAGAAGACGGACTACCCGCAGATCGATCCCGACGTGCCCAATGTCGAGCCGAGGGGATGCCAGCGCGGAGTGACGGCTTCCTGGTACCCCTACAGCCCATTGCGGCCGAAGTTCCCCTACATCCGCAAAGTGCTGTGGGACTTCTACCAGGCGGAACGCGCGAACGGCAAGGACCCGGTCGAGGCATGGGCCGCGATCACGGAAAACGAGCAGCGATCCAAGGCCTACAAGCAGGCGCGCGGCAAGGCCGGCTGGAAACGCGTGAGCTGGGACGAGGCGGCCGAACTGGTTGCTGCAGCCCAGATCTACACCATCAAGACTGATGGGCCGGACCACATCGCGAACTTCTCGCCCATCCCCGCGATGAGCCTGCTGAGTTTCATTTCCGGGCACCGCTACAACAATCTGCTCGGGGGGATGTACTGCAGTTACTACGAGTGGTACCACGATCTGCCCCACGTCTCCTCGTCGATGTTCGGCGACCAGACGGAAAACTGCGAGAGTTCCGACTGGTACCACGGCACCTACTGGATCGTGGCCGGCAGCAACATCAACATGACCCGGACAGCGGACTGCCACTTTCTGCCGGAGGCCAAGTACCGCGGCACGAAGGTGGTGGTGGTCTCACCCAACTACTCCGATGTCGCGAAGTACTCGGACCTGTGGGTCCCGCTCGTCCCGGGGAGCGACGGCGCCTATTTCATGGCCTGCATCCACGTCATCCTCAAGGAGTTCTACGCGGACCGGGAGACGCCGTACTTCAACGACTACGTCAAGCGGTACACCAACCTGCCGTTCCTCGTCGTGCTCGAGCCGGACGGGGAGAAATACCACATGGGGCGTTTCCTGCGGGCATCGGACGTCGCCGAGTATGCCAACGAGGAAAATGCGGACTGGAAACTCCTCATGGCCGATGCGCATGGACGGCTGCACCTGCCGACCGGCTCCATCGGCTTCCGCTGGGAGAAAGAGCCCACCGGCAACTGGAACCTGCAGCTCAAGAACGCGGTGACGAAGCAGGAGTTCGATCCGCTCCTGACCCTGCTCGGTCATGACGACAACAAGGCGCTGGTGTCCTTCAGCGACTTCACGGACACCTTCAGCATCTACATGGGCCGGACCGAAGGCAAGGGGCAGAAGGCCACGGAAATCCTGCGCGAGGTTCCTGCGCGGACGATCACGACCCGGGACGGCCGGGAACTGCTGGTCACGACGGCTTTCGACCTGCTAATGGCCAATGCGGGAGTGGGACGCGGGCTGGGCGGCGACTATCCCAAGGACTATGACGACCCGAAGCCCTACACCCCTGCCTGGCAGGAAGCCCAGACCGGCGTCAGCCGGAGCATGGCCATCCAGGTGGGCCGGGAGTTTGCCGAAAACGCCGTGAAGACGCGCGGCAAGTCGCTGTTCATCACTGGACCGGGCCTGCAGCACTTCTATCACGGCGCCTCGCTCTATTACCGCAACGAGGCCGTGATGCTGGCGTTGTGCGGCTGCAACGGCGTCAATGGCGGCAACTTCAACCACTATGTCGGCACGCAGCACACGCGCCTGAACGCTGCCTTTGTCAATCTGAGCGGCGCGCTGGACTGGTCGCGCCCGCCCCGGCTGATGAACTCGACCTCGCTGTGGTATTTCCAGACCGGGCAGTGGCGCTACGACGGCATGGCGCTCGACACGCAGTGGGCGGTCGATGCCAAGAAGCTGCCGGAGTACAACCACGCGGCCGACATGAACGCGCTGGCCGTCCGCCTCGGCTGGCTGCCTTTCTACCCGCAGGTCGACAAGAAGAACCCTCTGCGGCTCTACCAGGAAGCGCTGCAGGCGGGCTGCAAGAACGATGACGAGGTCAAGCGCTGGGTGCTGGAGCAGTTCAAGGAGGGCAAGCTGAACTTCGCCATCCACGACGTGGATGCACCGCAGAACCGGCTCAAGGTGCTGACCGTCTACCGGGGCAACCTGATCGGTACCAGCATGCGGGGCCATGAGCTGGCGCTCAAGCACTTCCTCGGCACGCACCACAACGCGCTGTGGGATGAAGAGCCGGCCAAGGGAATGGTCAAGGAGATCGAGTGGCACGAGTCATCGCCCGTCGGGAAGCTCGACCTGCTGGTCAACCTCAACCTGCGCATGGACTCCACGGCCAACTATGCGGACATCGTGTTGCCGGCCGCTTTCTGGTACGAGAAGTACGACGTGACCTTCGGCGACATGCATACCTTCGTGCACCCGCTGACGCCGGCCACAGACCCGCCGTGGGAAACCAAGCATGACTGGGAAGCCTTCAAGATCATCGCCCGGAAGTTTTCCGAGCTGGCGCAGAAGCACTTTCCCGAGCCGGTCAAGGACGTGGTGTTCAATGCACTCTGGATGGACAGTCCGGAGCAGCTCGCGCAGCCCATGGGAGAAGTCAAGGACTGGCGCAAGGGCGATACGGAACCGGTCCCCGGCAAGACCTTTCCGAGCATCGCCATCGTCGAACGGGACTACACCAAGGTCTACGAGAAGCTGGTGTCGCTGGGTCCGATGGTCTGCAAGCCCAAGGGCTATGGCTCGAAGGGCCAGTACGCGGACCTGACGCCGATCGTCGAGGAAGAACTCAAGCAGAACCAGGTGCTCACCCAGAAGAACGGCAGGATTTACTTCGAGAAGCCGGAACAGGCCTGCGAGTTGATCTGCCAGATCTCTCCCGAGCTGAACGGCCGCCTGTCGCACCTGTTCTTCAAGGAGATGGAGAAAAAGGTCGGCCTGCCGCTGGCCGACATGGTGGAAGGCGTACAAGGGCGCCGGGTGCATTACAAGGACCTGATCTCGCAGCCCCGGCGCATCCACACCACGCCCCAGTGGAGCGCGCTCCTGAGCGATCCGGGCACCGGCAAGCAGAGAACCTTCGGTCCCTGGACGATGAACGTCGAGCGGCTCAAGCCCTGGCACACCCTGTCGGGACGGCAGGAGCTGTACTACGACCACCAGGGTATCCGTGAATTGGGGGAGGCGCTGCCTACCAACAAGCCGCCGCTCGACATGGTGGCAATCGGGGACGTCAGGCTGGACCGCGCCGAGGGCAAATCCAAGCTGTTCCGCTTCATCACGCCGCACGGCAAGTGGCAGATCCACAGCTCCTTCCGCGATCACTGGCCGATGCTGCAGATGTCACGCGGCGGGCCGACGGTCTGGCTCCATCCGGACGACGCGCAGGAGATCGACGTCAAGGACAACGACTGGGTGGAGATGTACTGCGAGAACGGCATCGAGGTCGTTCGCGCGGTGGTCAGCCATCAGGTGCCGAGAAACATGGCGATCACTTACCACCAGGTTGAACGTCATGTGAACGTGCCGTTCTCGCCGCTTGCCAACAAGCTCAACCGCTCCGATCTCCGTGGCGGCAACAATAACGCCACGACCCGGATCCTGATGAATCCCCACACCATGATCGGCGGGTATGCCCAGTTCAGTTATTACATCAATTACTGGGGTACCAGCCCTTCCGAACGGGACCACGGCGTGCTGATCCGCAAGATGCCACTGGCTGCCGGCGAGAAGCAGGTCATCTACCGCGAAGAAGAGCTGAGCAGGCTGCCGAAGGCTTAACCAAGGAGACGGGCATGAGGGTCAACGCGCAATACAGCATGACGTTCAACCTCGAGAAGTGCATCGGCTGCAATACCTGCACGGTCGCCTGCAAGAACGTCTGGACCAACCGCGAAGGCGCGGAATACATGTGGTGGAACAATGTCGAGACCAAGCCGGGCATCGGCTATCCCAAGCAATGGGAAAACCAGCAGCTCTGGAAGGGCGGCTGGCAGCGGGACGGCGACAAGCTGAAGCTGCGCTATGGCAGCCGCGCCTACCAGCTCGCGAACCTGTTTTTCAATCCGCACATGCCGGAGATGGCCGACTATTACGGGGAGGACGTCTACACCTTCACTTACGACGACCTGCACACGACTGAGCAACTGAACCAGCAGGCGATGGGCCGGCCGAAGTCCATGGTCACCGGCAAGGAGGACATTCCCATCACCTGGAACGTGAACTGGGAGGACAACGCCGGCGGGGCGCACGTCACCGGCAAGTACGACGTGAACTTCGGCGGCATGAGCAAGGAAGAGCACGAGGGCTACCTGCGCTTTCGGGACGTCTTTTACTTCTATCTGCCGCGCATCTGCAACCATTGCGTCAATCCGGCGTGCGTGGCTGCCTGCCCCTCGGGAGCCGCGTACAAGCGCGAGGAGGACGGCATCGTGCTGATCGACCAGACGCGCTGCCGCAACTGGCGCTACTGCATTTCCTCCTGCCCCTACAAGAAGCCCTACTTCAACTGGGCCTCGGGCAAGATGGAGAAGTGCATTCTCTGCTACCCGCGGGTTGAAGCCGGGATGCCGCCGGTCTGCTTTCATTCCTGTGTCGGCAAGATCCGCTCCTTCGGCGTGGTGCTGTACGACATGGACCGTGTCGAGGAAGCCGCAATGGCGGAGGACAAGGACCTGGTCCGGGCCCAGCGCTCGATCATCCTCGACCCGTTCGACGAGCAGGTGATCCAGAACGCAAAAAAGAACGGGCTGAGCGACGACTGGATCGACGCCGCTCAGCGCTCGCCGGCGTACAAGCTGTTCAAGAAGTGGGAACTTGCGCTGCCGCTGCATCCGGAGTTCCGCACCCTGCCGATGCTGTTCTACATTCCACCGCTGGCACCCATCATAACCAGCGCGGGCAAGATTTCGCCCGATGACAAGGACGTGTTCGACATGGATACCTCGAAGGGTGCGCTGATCGGGCTGGACGAGCTCGACAAGCTCCGGATCCCGATCAAGTACCTGGCGAACATGTTTGCCGCGGGTAACGAGGAGGAGGTCAGGAAGTCACTCAGGCGGCAGCTTGCGATCAGGCACTATCAGCGCAGCATCCGCGTGGACGGCAGTCCTGACCTCGAGGTCCTGAAGCAAGTCGGCCTGAGCGAGGAGGACGCCGTACAGATCACGCGCGCCGTGTCGCTGTCCTTCTACAACGAGCGCTTCGTCGTGCCGACCACCAAGCGCGAGGGTGCGGACATCAGCCCGCAGGTGGAGCGCGGCTTTGCCGGCTTCACGGCGATGGGACCGTGGACGAAGCTCAGGCGCAAGAGCAGGAAGAAGTACTTCAAGTCCCATCACACTCCGGAGAAGGAGTATGAATGACAGCGGTGCCGGCTTGAGAGACATCTACGACGCCATCGCTGAATGCTGGTGCAGTCCCCAGGATGTCGACATACGGGCAGCCGCCAGGCGGGCCAACGAGGCAATGGACAGGCTGAACGGCGCCAGCCAACCGAGCAAGCGGGAGCTCTCCGGATTTCTCGCCGAGCCGGTTTCCGAAGAGGAGTACGTGCGCCTGTTCGAGCTCGATCCACTCTGCCCGCTGTACGTTGGCAGTCATGTATTCGACGAGCCGAAGACGTGCGCCCAGGCCGGCATGTCGGATCGAAACGGCTACATGATCGAGCTGCTTGGCATCTACCGGCATTTCGGGCTCGCGCCGGATCCGACGGAACTACCCGATTATCTGCCGCTGATGCTGGAATTTCTTTCTCTCACGGCGGGATCAGAGGATCCGCCGCGGCGTAAGCTGATCGCGGAGTACCTCGTCCCACACCTGCCGGCCCTGCGTGCCCGGCTGGAGGATTTGAAAACGCCTTACCTGCACCTGCTGGCGGTACTCGAGCAGGTGCTGGCGATTGACCTCGAAGACTCGCTGGACACGGGTGGATAGCCATGGCCGACAACTTCTTCTTCGTCGCTCTGCCTTACCTCACGCTGTTGCTTCTCATCGGCGGGACCGCCTACCGGGCCTTTACGGGCATGAAGACTGCCTTTCGCGGGCGCATTACCTGGAGCGCCCGAGGCGACCTGCTGTGGACGACGCGCTCCACCGGATTCTTCGGCCGGGCCTCGATCGGACCGGCCGCCTTGACGCTGCACTGGGGCCTGCTGATCGTGATCGTCACCCACATCGTGGGTTTCATAGGCGGGGCGGTCGGGTCGCCGGCGCTGGTGGGCTTCTTCCGCTGGGGCGCCATGTTCGGCTGCATGCTGCTGATTTTCGGCGCCACCTGGGCGCTGGTGCGCAGGCTGGTGGTGCCGCAGTTGCGGGCAATGAGTACGGTGGAGGACTACATCGTCCTCGTGTTTCTGATCGTCATCACTGCGCTCGGCCTGCACTACGCGGTCATACAGATGGCCTTCGGCGTGTCCTATGCGGTGGGCCCGTGGCTGGTCGGGCTGTTGACCCTGCAACCGGATGCCAGCCTGATCTCGGGGGCACCCCTGGTGATCAGGCTGCACATGATCCTGGCCATGCTGTTCCTCGCCTACCTGCCGTTTACGAAGCTGGTGCATGCCTTCAGCTTTCCGTTCGCCTACATCAACCGTCCGCCGATATCGATGCGGCGCTATGTCGGCCTGAAGCAATGAATCCCTTTCCCGGTGGGTGGCAGCGGGTGCAGTCGGCGTAACGGCCCGGGCCGCGAAGACCAGGCTGGCGCCGGATGCTCCGTTACGGAGGACCGCTGAGAATTGGTTTCTGCAAGCTTTCAGCGCATCTCGGTCCTGACGACGAGCACCATGGCCTTCACGGTGTGTTTCGCCGTGTGGACCATGTTCTCCATCATCGGGATCCCGCTGAAAGAGGAACTCGGGCTCAGCGAGACCGAGTTCGGCATCCTGGTGGCGATGCCGATACTCGCCGGCTCCCTGATCCGGCTGCCACTGGGCATGCTGACGGACCGATACGGCGGACGAATCGTGTTCTTCCTGCTGATGGTGGCCACCGTCCTGCCCATCTGGCTGGTCAGCACGCTGCACAACTACTGGCTGCTGCTGCTGGCCGGCTTCTTCGTCGGCGTGGCCGGGGGCTCCTTCTCGGTGGGGATCGCCTACACCGCGCGCTGGTTCCCGCGCGAGCGCCAGGGCCTGGCCATGGGCATTTTCGGCGCCGGCAACGCGGGTGCGGCGGTCACCAAGTTCGTGGCGCCCACCCTGGTGGTGATCTGGGGCTGGGAGATGGTTCCCCGGGTTTACGCAGCAGCGATGGCCGTCATGGCAATCCTGTTCTGGGCCTTCAGCTACACGGACACCAGACACCATGTGGAGAAGTCGGTTACGCTCCGCGAGCAGCTGGCAGTGCTGAAGGATCCAACCGTGTGGAAGTACTGCCAGTACTACTCGCTGGTCTTCGGTGGCTACGTCGGCGTTTCGCTGTGGTTGACCAGGTATTACATCAGCGAGTACGGCGTCGGCATCCAGGTCGCGGCCCTGCTGGCGGCAATCTTCGTGCTGCCTTCCGGTGTGATCCGCGCTGCAGGAGGCTGGCTGTCGGACCGTTACGGCGCCCACGCCGTGACCTGGTGGGTGATGTGGATCAGCCTCGTCTGCCTGTTCTTCATGGCCTACCCGCAGACGACGCTGACCATCGAGACCCTGGACGGCGAACCCTGGGAGTTCAATGTCGGGCTCAACATGGGGCTGTTCACGGCGCTGCTGTTCATCGTCGGTATCGCCTGGGGCTTCGGCAAGGCCTCGGTGTTCAAGTACATCTCGGAAGAGTATCCCGACAACATCGGCACCGTCTCCGGCATCGTCGGCCTGATCGGCGGGCTCGGGGGTTTCCTGCTGCCGATCATGTTCGGCGTTCTGGTGGACGTGTTCCAGTTCAATACCGTGATCTGGATGCTCTGCTTCGGGGTCACGGGCGTGTCCCTGATCTGGATGTGGTGGACGGAGCGCAAGCCGATGGCGGCGGCCCGCGTCGCCAGCGCGTACAGGAGTTGAGCGCGGTGTCCTGACAAGGTGATGGAGCACGGCTATGGCTGCCGACATCGAACAGTGGGAGGTTGAGGACGAGGCGTTCTGGGCGAGCACCGGGAGGCGCATCGCCTACCGCAACCTGTGGATCTCGATCCCCAACCTGCTGTGCGGCTTTGCGGTCTGGGTGATGTGGGGCATCATCACCGTGCAGATGCTGAACCTCGGCTTTCCGTTCGAGCCGTCGCAGCTGTTCACCCTGACCGCCATCGCCGGCCTGACGGGAGCCACGCTGCGCATTCCCGCGTCGTTCATGATCCGCATTGCCGGCGGGCGCAACACCATCTTCCTGACCACGGCGCTGCTCCTGCTGCCGACTTTCGGCGCCGGCCTCGCACTGCAGAATCCCGACACACCGCTGTGGCTGTTCATGCTGCTGGCGCTGCTGTCCGGTATCGGGGGCGGCAACTTCGCGGCCTCGATGAGCAATATCAGCACCTTCTTCCCGAAGCGCCAGCAGGGCCTGGCGCTGGGCCTGAATGCCGGGCTCGGCAATTTCGGAGTGACCAGCACGCAGATCCTGATTCCGGCGGTGATGACGCTCGGCCTGTTCGGCGCTCTTGGTGGCGACCCGATGACTCTGGTCAAGGACAGCGGCACGCTCATCGGCCGCATCCCGGCCGGCACGGAGACCTGGATCCAGAATGCCGGCTTCATCTGGGCGGCCATACTCGTGCCGCTGGTAGCCGCCGCATGGTTCGGCATGAACAACTTGCGGCCGATCACGCCGGATCCCGGACCTCCGCTGCTCGCTTTCGGGCGGATCCTCGGCCTCTACCTGATCGGTTTTCTCACCGCCGGCGTCGGCTTGTACCTGTATCTGCCGCGGCCCATCGGCCTGGACCTGCTCAATCCCTGGCTGGCGATGCTGCTGATCATGGCCGCGACGCTGGCGCTGATGCGCATGGTGCCGGGCAAGATCGGGGAGAACTCGAAGCGGCAGTTCGTCATCTTCCGCGACCGGCACACCTGGTCGATGACCGTTCTCTACATCCTCACTTTCGGCTCGTTCATCGGCTTCTCGATGGCGCTGCCGCTGTCGATCACGGTGATCTTCGGCTTTACCAGCGTCGAGATAGATGGGGTCGTGCAGCGGATCGCCAACCCGGATGCGCCCAGCGCGCTCACCTACGCCTGGATCGGGCCCTTCGTCGGCGCGCTGATCCGTCCGGTGGGCGGCTGGATCTCGGACAAGGTCGGTGGCTCGCTCGTCACCCAGGTGATCGCCGGTGTGATGGTGATCGCCTCGGCCACGGCGGGCTACGTGATGATGCTGGCCTACCGGTCCCCGGAGCCGCAGCAGTATTTCCTCGCGTTCATCGTGCTGTTCATGATCATCTTTACCGCCACCGGCATCGGCAATGGCTCCACCTTCCGGACCATTGGCGTGGTATTCAACCAGGAACTCAAGGGGCCCGTGCTGGGCTGGACTTCGGCGGTGGCCGCGTACGGCGCCTTCGTTGCCCCGATGGTCATTGGCGAACAGGTGCGGGGTGGCACGCCCGAGAATGCCATGTACGCGTTTGCCGTCTTCTATGCGCTGTGCA
>CAYZWN010000077.1:11195-17984 GCA_964482185.1 uncultured Roseivirgaceae bacterium | reverse complement strand
TCCATCTCTTTCCACGATTTCAGTTCACCGCTATTAAAGTGGAGCACGTCCGTGGTTTCTGAAATGACAGGAGGAACGAAATAACCTTCGTTGGGCGTTCTGGCCAGCGTCATTTTTTGTCCGTTGGCTACCAGCATTTCCACATTGACATCAAGTCCGTCAACTGTCCACACATTCCTTTTCTGCTTCCACCCTGTGATTGATTTTCCGCCCGAAATAATTGGTTTTTCACCAGGGTATGCAGCGTAAGTCACATAATGATCTCTGAGCTTATGGTATTCAAACGCACCGGTTGGCAGGTTTGTCTCCACCCGTTCACCGCCATCTTCAGGCGAAAACACCAACGGCTCATTCAGGGAATAGTACCCGTTCCGAACCAGTACCACGATATCCTTTCCGCGTCCAAGCGGATGTGGTGAGCCGATCCATCGCGTCTCCACGGGCTCATCTTTTGGAAAATAAACCGCTGATTTCAATGCCCTCACTGCCTCTTGTGCTCTTTTAAGGGTGGCGAAAGGCCCGTCTGTCTTATCCAAATTTGGTGTGGCAAGTGTTCCCGACCAATTGTCATTACCACTTTCAGCAACATAAAAATCTGCCTCTGTCGACGCTTCAAATTTCTGCCACAATTCACCACGCAGCAGTTTGCCATCCCTGGTGCTGCTCGATTTCTGGGCGATTATCGGAGGGCATAATAGTGCTATGGCAAAAAGGGCTATTCCGGTTTGCTTCAAAAATTTGGGTGTTTTCATCAGAGATTGATAAAATTAAAAATTTGTGGTTGGTCCAGGACTTATTTACTTACGGTGTCATTCATTCACCGCAGCCTGTATCTTCAGAATCGCTTGTGCGATAAGATCCATATCCTCCTTGGTACCAAGCATGGTGTGTTGCATAATCCAGACTGCATCTTCATAGCACGCCTTTTCAGTTTCGGGGCAACACACATTCGTGTAATCGACTTCTTCCGGAATGGCATAGCACATGAAGTTCTTTTTCTGGAAAAGCGGCTGTTTGTACAACGGCTCCGGATAGCCCATGAACGATGGTACCCCTTCAGCAGCCAGCATGGCGGCGAATTCCCGCTTGGACAACTCGCCGAATTTTGACTTGTCGTACTTGAAAATATAAATGTGATAAGTATGCAGTGTTTCGCCATGGCCACGTTTCAGCGGGCTGATGCCTTCAATTTTCTCTAAGAGGCCATTGAGATACACACCGTTTTCATCGCGTTTTCTTGTCTGCTCCTCAAGGCGACTGAGTTGTTTCGACAACAAGGCAGCCTGCAATTGTGTGATCCTGTAATTGCAACCGAGGTTGTGGTGTTCATACCATTGCCCGCCTTTCACGCGACCGACATTGCGCAGCGAATTCATCATGTCATACAACGCTTCGTCATCAGTAACCACGAGTCCTCCTTCGCCGCTCGTGAGGTTTTTGGATGATTGGAAGCTAAAGCATCCGGCATCGCCGATGCTACCGAGTTTTTTGCCTTTGTACGCGCCTCCGTGTGCATGAGCCGCATCTTCGATAACCCTCAGTTTGTGTTTTTTCGCTATCGCCATGATCGCATCCATATCGCAGGCCTGACCGGCAAAATGCACAGGTATGATGGCCTTGGTTTTAGGTGTAATGGCTTTTTCCACTTCCGTGGGATTCATATTGTAGGTTTCAGGGTCGATATCGACAAACACAGGCACGCAGTTGGCTTCCAGCACGATCGAAGCTGTGGCAATGAAAGTGTATGGCGGCACAATCACCTCGTCGCCAGGCCTGACACCGCAGGCTATCAACGCCAGCCGTAATGCTACAGACCCGTTTACGCAGGTGATGGCATATTTGCTTCCGCAGTAAGCGGCAAATTCCTTCTCAAACTCTTCTACCAAACCCTTGCAATCAGGATTGCCCCATGCCCCCGAGGCGACCACCTCAGCCACGGCCTGCACGTCATCCTGATCGAAAATCGGCCAGGCAAATGATTTATTAATGGTCTTTGGCCCACCATTGACGGCCAGTTGATCTTTTAAACTGATGGTTTCACTACTCATGATAAAATATTATTTAATATGTCTGTAACAAATTTTAATGGTTTCCAATGAAGATTCGGGCATGCACAATGCAGGTTTCTGACCTTTGGAAATGCAACTATAAAAATAATCGATTTCGTTGTAAAAGCCGTCTGAACCATCTTCTGCCTGAATGGTCTCCTTTGTTTCGTCATTTGAAATGGTAATCACTTCGGGTTGCAATGTGGTGTATAAAATGCTGGCTTTTTCAAATGCTGCCATATATCCGGCCTGAAATGGGAATGATGCGTGAAATGTATTGCCTCCCTCGAGCTTTACCCTGGTGTCGGAATTGTCAAAGTCCCAGATGGCGCTGATATAATCATAATTGCTAAGTGATCCCGGGAGATACCCGGCTTCAACCCCGTCAGGCTTACCGAGAAGATGCTGGGCGAAATCAATATCGTGTATCAGCAGGTCGAACAATGCTCCCCCCGACGATCCGAATGCTTTTTGCTTTTCTTTCCATTGCCCCCATGCCGGTACACCGGAAAACCTGGTCATAGACAGAAATCGCAGGTTTCCGTAAGTTTTCTCATCGACCCACTTTTTTAGTTTTGCATAGGGCGACATAAACCTCAGCACATGGCCGACCATTAACAAACAATTGTTTTTGGCAGCCAGGCGGATTAGTTCTTCGCCCTGGCTGATATCCAGTGTCATGGGTTTTTCGAGCAATACATGTTTACCATGCTCCAGGGCCTGTTTTGCAAGTTGGTAATGCAAATCGGTGTGTACACAAATGTGCACAGCATCCAGTGTGTTTTCTTTCTCCAGGCAGGTTGTGAGATCGCTGTACTTGCTGATCGATGCAATGACATCCGGATTGATGTCAGCTGTTGAGAAATTACCTGTTTTGGAAGTCAGCTTAGACTGGATGCCCTCCAAATCCTTATCGACAATTGCTGCAAGGCGCACCTTGTCATTTTTCAGGATATGGCCGGCATGCGTCATACCCATAAATCCAAAACCAACCACTGCTATTCGTATCATACAATTTTGCTCACGTTTCTAATAATCACATAAAATACCTGAAAAATGGGGTAAAAGGGCCATCCAAAAACCTAAAATTCCCAGCGTTTTTGCATACCCGGCATGTCACCATGTATGTTGATGGCGATCAGCGCAAGCACTGCAATGATCAGTATTACCAAAAGAAATACCTTGGCCCATTTTGTAGCGTTGATCTCTCTCGGTTTAAATTCGGGATGAAGTTTCGGAAGTACCAGGAGAATCACCGCATAATTGACCAAATACAAATACTGTTCAATCCTGTAACCACTCACGATTGCACCGGTAATCAGCCAGCTGAAAATCATATAAATACCAAAGTGGCTCAGGAAGAATACCCTGGTGTCTTTAGCATTGTACTGCAGCGTATTTCCCTTATGGGAAAAATAGTATTTAGTCAGCACATATGCCCCCTGGGCCAGGATCAAAATCAAAGCTGCGATCTGCAGCCCCTTAGCAATTGTGCTCACATCGCCTGACATCAGCTTGCTATAGGTGTCACTCAGGCGCTCAACTTCGAATGACTGCTCCCATACCACCAATGGAATGAACAACACTACCAATAATATCGGTATGAGGTTGGACGATTTCTTTGGCGCGTCTTCAGATTTTTCCCATTCGGAAGTGAATGTGCCATAGGCCATACCAGCTCCGCCAAAAAATCCCAGTGAATATTCCATGACGTTCCAGAAGTTAAATTTAATCTCCGCGACATTGCCAAGCACCTGCAGGAAATTGCCAAAAGCAAATCCAAATCCAGCACCGAGTCCGGCAAAAACCGCCACGCGCAATGCAGAATGGTATCGGTGATGTATGACAAACCACGTAAAAAAGAAGGCCATGCCCAGACAGACCGCCCACACTTCGGAGCGGGGCGGTGTCATCAGCCACTCCCACTGCATCACCATGAAAAAGTAGGTAATGATCCCACCGGCAGTCATGCCGATGAGCAATAAAGGCCATTTTACTTTATTATTTTTGGAGTCAGTCAACGTAAGGCCAAAAAGACCTCCCCCGAGAAAGCCATACAGACCGCCAATGACAAAAAGCATCAAAAGGCCATAATACACATTGATGAAGTCAGTTCCCCTGCCGAAGCCTACAACCCTGCCGTAACTCATCATTCCGCCCAGGCCCCAGCCTATGGCCGCCGCCAGTGTCACTTTAAACAACTTGTTGTACCAGTCCTGCCGGTTGGCGATTAGCAAAATGACGATTGCGCCAACAGCGCCGGCCCAGGCAGCTCCCTGCTCATGGCCGAACTGGCCGCGAATAGCCCATGTTGTGCCGAGCGTCATGCCGGCAATGATAAGATTTGGAATGTGTGCTTTGATTTTCATAAATATTTGGTGTATAAAGTTTTGTATTTTATTGAGCATCAACTATTAATCCGGCATAGCGGCCCATCCAGTAAGGCAGCAGCCAATACACCGGCTCGCGCTCCTGTGATGGATTTCCCGCCACAGCGGCATATGGGTTTCTGTCCCACCGCATGGTACGATATTCACTTGGTGGTCGCAGTTCATTTACCTGAACCTCTTCCAAAATCGGGTGTCTTACCAGTTGCAAATCTTCTCTCCGCCCATTATCGATCTGCCAGTCAACCAGGTCGAGTGGTGCGTCCTGGAGGAAAAAGATGGAATTTTCCAGGTCATCGCTGCCTCCGGTCAGCAAATTGTAGGTGAAATTAAGCAGCGGACTTCTTGTTTCCCTGAATTTATTAAACCAGGCATCCAGGTGTTCGCGGTATGCTTTTGCCAGTTCCGGATCATCTTCATGGCGAATCAGTACGGGGTAGATGTAAAGCGCAAGATAGATGTCGAAATAGGTATCCCAGGCGGGATTGGTTGTAAACAGTGCTTTTGCAGATTCCAGGTATCCTTCCTCATTGATCAGATGGAGGTAAGCTTGTTGATATTCCGTTTTTCCGGTGATGGAATAGGCAAATTTCAGGAAGGATAAAATTTCTATGGAATTCAGGGGCTTTTCCGGTGCCCACTCCAGATCGTGATTCAGGCTTTGCGGCGACCAGACGCCCCATTTGGTTGGCTTGCCATCGATATCGACAAGGTAAAAATCATTGCGTATCAGGTGATCCATGATCGCGCTCACATGATTGGCAATCCGCTGTTTTTCTTCATCATCAGCAACAAGGTGATAGTACCAGTAATACCCAAAGAAATGTCCGTCGAGTTCATCACTGCTGGTGTCGCCCTTCCATTTCCATTTGCCATCAGCAGAGAGATGCCACCGCTTTTCAACCGGTTTGTGCCTGGGATTTTTGATTAATTCGTCCGCCAGTTGCTGTGGTGTGTAGGTGCGGTTCATATCGTGCATGCGTTGCCAGTCAGCCGGCACGATGGTGCGGGCGAAAAACCCGTCGGTACCTGTTACCTCGCGAAGAAAGTGGAGAAAATCGAATGCTTTTTTTGCGCGTTCTTTGGCCTGGGCGCTTCCGCTGGCTGCGTAGCGAAACGATTCCATGGCAAGATACATGGCCGTATATTCGCCATCGTTGTCATCATCGTCAGGTACGATGGTGGTGGTGTCGCCGGGAATTTCCAGACGGAATCTACCCACAATCCAGGGCTCCCGTACATTGCGCCGGATCATTCTTTCATAAAAATAATCCGCCTTCTGAGCCAGGTTCATCTGCTTTTTTTTGATCGAACTCACACCATTTGCTGTGGCGATCCATGCATTGCCCTGTTTGTCGAAGGCGATATCATTTACGGCATCATCCATGAGCCAGCGTTTGCTCAGCCGTACCGAGTAGTCTTTCTTTCCCGGCCTGAACCGGGTAATACCATAATTTGTCCCTATCCAGACGGTGCCATCCGGCGAAGTTTTGACCACATTCACCTCAGAATTTGTGATGCCGTCCGCAGGGCGCTTTTCGCCAATTTTTACTTGTGCATTGCGGATGCTCACACCTCCGAGGCCACCAACCCAAAGATTGCCGTCCGGCGCAAAATCGAGGCCGGTGACATACGCGCTGATCAGGTCTTCGTTTTTCTGGAAAGCCGTTACACGTTCACCACTACAGTGAAACAAACCTACATCGGATCCGATCCAGATGCCGCCTTTCCCGTCGGAAATTGCAGTACGGATGCTTCTGGGAATTTCCCAGCTTTTTTTGTTCCAATTGCCATTATACCATTGCCAGGCGCCATACGGGCCCAAAGCATACAATCCTTCAATGGCAGGAACGACATGGGCAAGCGGGGGCTCTGGCCCATCAACTCTGGTGATTTTATCATTTTTTACCAGATAAACACCGTTCCACGCAGCAATCCATACGCCACCATCCCCATCGGATTCGATATCATACGCCGGTCCCTGATCAGCTCCGGAAATCATAAGTTGCCAGTCGCGGCGCTCTGGTGTTTTTTTATAAATGCCGTTTTTGGTAGCAGCCCATATATTTTGTCCCGCATCAACATGGATGGCCCTGCCCTCATTGGCATCGGGCATATTTGGACTTACGATATAACCTTCGTGGTATTCCTGGATAAACAGGGTATCAATATAGCTGGTAAAGGGCGTGGTTTGAGATCCGGAACGCTGTTGATCGCCATGGCTGCATGCGCCTGCTATGATGATGAACAGCGGTAAAACACATCTGACCATTTGATAAAAAATTTGCTTACTGAATAGAGCCGCCAGAATAACCGGGACTTTGCATTAAATCTTTCTTATAATATTCAGTTGG
>CAYZWN010000077.1:0-11095 GCA_964482185.1 uncultured Roseivirgaceae bacterium | reverse complement strand
GGCAAAGTCCGTATCAATTATTTCACTTATTCAGTTGGCTTTGACCTCATTGGTCAGGGGGCGCCCCTTATCAAATTCAGAAATGTTTTGAAGCGTGGTGAGGGCTATTTGATCCAGTGCCTCATTTGTCAGGAAGGCCTGGTGACCCGTAATTAATACATTGGGAAATGTCATTAATCTGGAGATTTGTTCATCCTCCAGGATTTCTTCAGAAAGATTCTTAAAAAATATGTGTTCTTCCTGTTCATAAACATCTATCCCCAGGAAGCCCAGCTTTTTAGTTTTCAGTGCTTTGATAACAGCTTTGGTATCCACCAGGGCTCCTCTGCTGGTATTAATCAGCGCGGCGCCGGTCTGCATCAATTCGATGGCTTCTTTACTGATAATATGTCTGGTTTCCGGGGTTAAGGGACAATGAAGGGAAATAATATGGGCTTTTGCAAGTACCTCATTCAGGGGCATGTATTCTACGCCAAGCTTGATCATTTCTTCGTTTTGGTACACGTCATACGCCAAAATGCGACAGCCAAATCCTTTGGCTATTCTGCAAAATGCCCTTCCGATGGCGCCTGTTCCGATAACTCCAACGGTTTTTCCATGGATATTGGCTCCGGTAAGCCCTTCCAGGGAAAAGTTATTTTCACGTACACGGTTATACGCTTTATGGGTTTTCCTGGCAAGGGTCAGAATCAAAGCAAAGGCGTGTTCTGCTACAGCTTCGGGGCTATACATGGGGACACGAACAATTTTGATGTCGTGTTTTGCTGCTGCGGCAAGATCTACCTGATTATATCCCGCACAACGAAGGGCTACCAATTTGATTCCATACTGATGGAGTTCATTTAAGATAAAATCATCGATGTAATCATTCACAAAAGTGCAGATGGCCTGATGGTCCTTTGCGAGGGCGATGGTTTTATGGTCAAGCTGAGCCTCGAAATAGTTTAATTCGTGGCTGAAGTCTTTTTGGTGGCGGGAAAAACTTTTTTTATCGTAGGACTTGGAACTAAAAAACGCGACTTTCATAAGCTATGGAATATTGGTTGAATAATGTGGTAGAGTTCGTTTTAAATTTAAGCGATTACCAAAAGTAATTCCATAAAACAACAAAAAAAGATACCCTTATTGTTTGGAGGACCTGAATAAACTGAAATTAAGACCGCACCATTTATAGCCGTGAACCCTCTTCGGCCAGTTAGTAAATCTCAAAAAAACTATCACCAGAATTCTTATCTCAGTGAAATGAAGCTAAAACAAGAAATACGAAAACGCATGGGGTTTATAAAAAGGTTGCTTTCAGTGAGTATGGGGCATTTTTTACAAAATACGTATTTTGCCAGCATAAGCTGATATGCGGAATAGTTTTATACGTATTGATATTATTATGTAAAGCTTTACATAAGAATATTCGATAGGATAAAATCTTATATTTGTTATATGGTAGATAAAGAGCAAATACTGCAAAGGATCATCAGAATTGTTAATGACAACGATCCCAATTCAGAAGTTTACCTGTATGGTTCGCAGGCCCGAGGAGATGCAAAACGGCTTTCCGATTGGGATTTATTAATATTGCTCGAACGAACAAAAATTCCCTTTGAGGTTGAAACCAGATTCATGGATGAGTTCTATGACCTTGGGTTGGAAACTGGTGAAATAATTTCTCCTTTGATTTACTTAAAAAGCGATTGGCAAAGCAATCGTTCGATTACACCGCTATACGAGAATATTCAACGGGAGGGAGTACGAATAAAATGAAAGGCACAAAAGAAGACCTCATAAAATATAGACTTTTACGCGCTAAAGATACACTTGATGATGCAAGAATTCTTGGTGAAAGACGTAAATGGAATTCTACTATAAACAGATTGTATTAAGCGAGCTATTATGCAGTGATGGCTTTATTACTTGACTCCGATTTAAAACCAACAACACACAATGGTGCCAAATCAAATTTCTCCAGATTTTTCATCACCACAGATAAAATTCCTAAGGATTTAGGTAAAGTATACTCTCAACTTTTTACCTGGCGACAAAAGGGCGATTACGATGATTTATTTGACTTTGATGAAGAGAAGGTCATGCCTTATTTTGAACCGGTAGAAAAACTAATAAATACGATTGAAAATATTTTGAGCAATTAAATGCCAGTCTAGAACGGTAAAATAAGTATACCCTGGTTGGCGTATTTTAGTAGATTCGTACCGGTAGAAAAAATGAAGATGATGGACAGGAACTTAGCCTTGAAATCCTGGTCTCTTTTTTTTGGAACACATTGGTCAGCATAATTCGAAGTCCGAAACAAGTGGTTTGATCAGGAGGCAGTACCAGACAAACAGACACACGTTCCCAGGGGGATGCGAGATTTGTGGGATCAGATAATTGAAGAGGCCATTACAACAGACAAGAAGAACGAGAAGCCCTAAAGACGTCGTAAATTTTGTGATGAGTAAAAGAAACATTTGGCGTAGTTAAAACGATGCTTGAAATGGGTAACAAGATTAGTCAAGTGTAATTGGTAAATAAAACTTCACAGATTTCGGCAAATCGGAATACACAGAAAATGGCAACAAGAATGCGCAGGTTAAATTCTTTTGGAGTATGCCTTAAAAGAATTGACCAATAATATTAACACTGAGAATGCGAATTCAGGCTGAGTTTCATGAGCCATGGTTGTTCTTGTGCTTTACAAAGCTTTACTACATTGATAGCGTATTTTTGGTCGCTGATATTTTGAGGAGATACAGGCAAATACACTTTATTAATATACTAAAAAGATATACCTTTGTTATATTCAAATGAAAAAATATGAAAACAGTATCTTTAAAAATAGATGATTCGATTTTCGTTGAGACTGAAAAAATACTAGCCCGGATTAAGAAACCAAGGAATCGATATATTAACGAAGCTCTTGAGTTTTATAATAAGCTTCAACGCAAACAGATTCTCGAAAAAAAACTTAGAAAAGAGTCTGGATTAGTTAGCGCTGATTCGATGTCTGTGCTTAAAGATTTTGAGGAGATTGATTATGCCGATTAAACAATATGAAATCTGGATTGCGGATTTAAATCCACAGATTGGAACTGAGCCAGGTAAAACAAGACCGGTTTTGGTGATACAGACAAATCTGCTCAACAAGATTCCACACCCATCGACAATTGTTTGTCCGATTACAACAAATGTAAAAAGGGATTCTGATATTTTAAGGGTGTATCTAAAAAAGGGAACAGCCAGCCTGCGCCAGGCTTGTGATATTATGATTGACCAAATTCGTGCGATTGACAATAAACGATTGACAAAAAAACTTGGAGTTTTACCTGATGAACTGATTGATTTGGTAAAAGAAAATATTCAAATAGTACTTGATCTTGAATAATGCACGATCTGGACAAGAGAGAAAGTCAAAGAATCGATTAAGAAATTAAATAAACCAAAACTCGAATTGAGAAAAACGGAATTGGTATAATGTCAACCACAACAAACATCTAACTTATGATGGGTGAAATGCGAAATCCAAGGGTTTCGGTTCTCAGTCAAGTTGTTTCAGGTGGAGCGATAAGTGCTTCGAAAATAGCCACAAGCGATATGCGGAACGTTGGCAATCCTGCGTTAAACACCCGGGCAGGGTTCAAATGACTACATCCTCACCACTCTCCGCGCTTATCAAATTTTTCCCTGGTAGCCTGACTGAAGTTGACGGTTGCCTGATCAATCTCCGAAAGCACATCTTTCATGGATTTTCCATGCGCTGACCTGGCCGCTGCAATGAGGGTGTTGCATTCATTGGAATCCATAAAACGGGCGGCTTCGAGCAGATCGGCTTCATCCTCCGCCGGAATGGTTAAAAAACCATGCTTGTCGGCGTGGATGAGCATGCCGGGTTGAACCTTAATTCCGAATACCTCCACCTCACAATTCCACAGGACAGGTGTTGCGAAGGCATGACCAACACAGAGTCTGCGAGCCAGGGCTTTGAATCCGGCATTGTTCATTTCATCCAGGTCGCGTACACCGCCATCGGTAATGGTACCTACACAGCCCAGTGCTTTATGAATATTGGCGTTGACCTCTCCCCAGAACGATCCATAAACCCTTGGTTTGTCCAGATCCTGTACCACGACGATTTTTGGCCCCTCAACAGAGGCAATATATTCACGATATGCCGACCAGTTTGACGAATTCCTGATTTTATGTTCCGGGTTTCCCGGCTCAATGACCACCGTCATGGCATATCCCATCATTGGCCCCATCTGAGGCATAAAATCCCTGGTTTCTTCCAGGTTAAAGCATTCGTGGGCGGCATCTCTTTTAGTGATTTGTTCCCAGCCGTTATAGATTGTTGGGGTATTCCATCGTTTAAGTTCGAGTAATTGAGCGTGAGAAAGCATGTTGTGTTTGTTTTTAGTTCTTCAAATTAATGGCAGGTAATATTTTATCTCGCAACTGAACCGGCATTATTATCTTACAGGATATTCAAATATGGGTGATATTGTTCCGGAAAGTCATAAACCAAAAAACGCACTCCGTTCGAAGTGCGTTTTTTTGGTTTGATCAATTTTTGTTTTACCAGTTTAGAATTTTGTAGAAATCGTATTCTTCAGGATTATCGACATATTTTTTGGCTGCTTCATAGTCAGCCGGTTCGATAAACTGAAGATTATTTCTGATCAGTGTGGAGGCGCCGTGTCCCTCGATATCTACCAGCCTTGGCGGTATTTTGCCGTCCGGATCTTGCAGATCCTCCAGATACAGCGGTTCAGCCTTGCTCGATGGTCCTACATAAACCATACATCCGGTTTCGCCTTTTTCAAATAATTCATAAACGCCAATACCGAGCAATGAGCAATAAACCAGGTCGTAGCCAATCGGCCGTACACATCGCACTTCATAGCCCACCTCTACAGGGCGACTCTTGATGCTGAGCCGGGTCTTTTTCAGTTTGAGTTCGATCATTTCATTAAAAATATGGGCTTTGGACACTTTACCAAGTTCCGGATGTCCATGATCGTCATATGTGAAATTGATACCAGAATTTTTGATCTCATCATCGCTGAGTGCATGAAAAACACCCTCCGAAACAATGGCAGCGCCATATGGCACACCCAGTATTTGTCGCTTTATCATGGAGGAGATCACCAGGTTCACAATTTTATCAATTGTGATGGTCGTCTTGTTGAACATTTCGGGAATCACCAGCATCGGGTAGTGGCAGGCACCGCCAATTCCCGCTGCCAGGTGACCGGCGGAGCGGCCCATTGCGGAGACAATAAACCAGTTTTCGCTTGTTCTGGCATCTTCATATACTGTATTGCATATAACAACGCCGGCTTCTTTTGCGCTGTGATAGCCAAATGTCGGCGTGTAATTCGGAAGCGGCAGGTCGTTGTCGATGGTTTTAGGCACGTGGATGTTTTTCAGATCATAGTCCTTGTCCTTAATAAACTTCGCAATACGATTAGCTGTAGATGCTGTGTCATCGCCACCTACGGTAACCAGAAGATGGATGTTGTTGTCTTTGAGAAAATCAAGGTTGAACTTGCTTTCAAAATCAGCATCCTTTGGCTTGAAACGGCTCATTTTCAAGGCTGATCCACCACGATTAAAAATACTGTCGGCGTATAAAAAGTCTATATCGACCGTGCGGGGTTCACTGGAGAATAGACCGGAATACCCGCCGTGCAGGCCGATCACGCGCCAGCCGTTTCTTAAAAACATTTTTGCCACGCTACCAATTACGGTATTCATGCCCGGTGCCGGTCCGCCGCCACAACATATTGCCACTGCATTTTTCATTGTTTGTAAGTTATAGTTAAAGATATCTGTTTGTAAAATCCCGGAGAAACGACATGACATCACGTATTCCTAACCAGCCGGTAAGCAAGGGTCAGAGAGAATATGCAACAACCATGGTATCCCGTTGATCGGATTTGAAAATCCGGTGCAAAAATAATCATTTTGACTTTCATAAATAAACTGCTGTGCGGCTATTTCGGCAAAGGATGATTTATGTCAGTAAAATTAGCGCTGAATTAAAAACAGGCTTGCGGAAGACACCCCATCGTCTGTTGACGATCGAAGGATGTATGCCCCGTTGGTGAGATGAGTGAGGTCTATTGAAGTCGTAACAAACTTCCTGATCTGAAAAGGCGTGCGAAGTCTTTGACCCAAAACGGAAATCAATTCCACTGTTACGTTTTTATTAGCTTTTATATTAAGGCTCTGCATATCAAAAAGTGGGTTGGGATATATCTGTACATCCAGCGGATTGCCGGAATCAGCATTCCCTATGGCTTCATTTTTAAAGAATTGTAACCCTCCGCGGCTCCCTCCCGCAATCAGGCTTTGTGTTCCAAGACCAAAAAAGTCCGCGCCTGTCAGCCAGGTTTTTGTGTCAAACTTCAAAAACTGATCCTGGCCGGTGATGGCATTTTTATGTACCAATGAAACAAATACTGGTTCGCTGCCGGCTTGCAGGGCAAACTCAAAATATATCCGCGCCTCACCAGTCGCATCTGTCACGATAAGGTCCATTTTTCCGTCAAGATCAACATCAACCGGGGATGCCACCACATTGAGTCTTACCTGTGAAAAATCTCTTTCAATGCCCAGATATGCCGGGTCAACCAATTCGAATGTGTTAGAGGATGTATTGCGGTAGTACTCCAGTGCCCCATTCCGCTTGCCAATCAGTAAATCAGGATAGCCGTCCTGGTTGATTTCGACAAAAGCCGGGCTGTCTCCAGTTGTCATGGAAGCAGGCATTTCAATCTGTAATTTTTGATTCAAATCAAAGGCAGGAGGCTGATTTGCAGTATTCTGATTAGGAAACATCCAGGTTTGCGGTTTGAAATTTTCTGTGGTAAAACCTGTGTAAAGGAGGTCAGGCGATCCATCACCATTGAGATCGGCAAGATTGATAACGGGGTTGATGAGATTCAGGCCGGATATGCCAAGATAGTCCTGGTCGTCCAGCACGAAAGCAGGGCCGGAGGCAGAACCTGCGTTAAGAATTTTATAGATTACTCCCGAGAAGTTGCTGCCATTCCAATGATTATTGGCTGCAACAAGCAGGTCTGCCCTGCCATCTCCATCCAGATCGTGGCTCACCGGAACTGAAAATTCACCAAAATCCAGGCTTTGTTCCTGCATAAAATTGTCCTTTTGGAAAACAAAATCAGGGTTGTCGTCTTCGCCCAGGTTTTTGTAGAACCAGTTCGAGCGGCCAAAATCTATTTTAAAATCATAGTTTTCCTCAAACCCCGGGGTTACGATCAGGTCTTTGACGCCATCAAAATCGAGGTCTTCAAAGAAGGCGGCCGGGAAAACATGGAAATTTGCCGGTGTTGTTCCTACCGGGAACATATTGGAATAATCTAACATGTAGGCACTGTCGCGATTACCCATATTTTCATAAAAATATAATTCGATGCACTGTTCATGGCCTACAAGCAAATCTTTATCACCATCTCCATCAGCATCGAAAGCAAGTAGTGCTTTGCCTCCCGGATGCATAATGCGCCCACCTGAGAGGTCCTCGCATGTCTCCCCGCTGAATGCGAAAACATTGCAGTCGCACTCCTCAAATTCTCCCCATGTTCGCGTGTTTATTTCATATTCGAGCGAGTCAGCGTTTCCAAAAAGCTCCATGCTGAGATTTTTGTTGAAGCGGATATAGCCCCCTATGGCAAAATTATAAACCAGAATATCCATATCGCCATCACCGTCTATGTCAGCTATGGCCGGTACGTCCATAGCATTGGCGATCAGATTTATTTTGCCTGAAAATCCAGTCGTCAGCAATGGATCCGCTACTTTCTTCCATTTAGCAGTCTGTCCGGCAGGGGTTACATTTTTATAGACAATGATACCGCGATCGCCATTGGAAAAAATATCCTTTTTCCCATCGTTGTTGTAATCTACGAAAAGCACCCATCCATCAGGAATGTTGGGTAATAGTGCGTTGTAATCAAATGCCGGAACGTATTGATTATTTATAACCTTAAAAATAAGATAGGTCCTGGCACTTCGGTCATAAATCACCAATTCTTCCGTGCCGTCACCGTCGAGATCAGCCTTGTTGTACTGGGCAGAATTGAGACCACCCATCCATGGCAAATCCAGCATTTTTTCACCATCTGAAAACGGAATATCCTGAATCGGATCGAGTACCAGCTGTGCCGGGGTTTGATAATGATAAAGTAAAATGATAAATAAAGCAGAAAACAATCGCCACATGTCCAATAAAAAAGTCAGTGAAAAGGATATTTATGAGGTAAACAATTTATTTTGAACTTTTGATTCCCAATTACCAAAAACAAAACGAATTTTCACTAAATAAATTCATGACAGATCAAATTTATTCAACTTTCCTGAATTCAGGCGGTATCTCGACCGATAGCCGCAAAGTCAGTGACAAAAACCTCTTTTTCGCGCTGAAAGGGCCCAACTTCGATGCCAATCGTTTTGCACAGTCAGCCATCGACTCAGGAGCCATTGCCGCGGTAATTGACAATAAGGATTTTGAAATACCGGGAAAAACTTTCCTTGTGGATGATTGCCTGATCGCCTTACAGGATCTGGCAAGACACCACAGGAGATTGCTGAATATTCCTTTTATCGGCCTGACAGGCTCAAACGGCAAGACCACCACAAAGGAGCTGATTTATGAAGTTTTACAAAAAAAATACAACACTTTCGCCACCCGGGGAAACCTTAACAACCATATCGGTATGCCACTTAGCGTACTTTCAGTAAAGCCGGAACATGAGATTGCCGTGATAGAGATGGGCGCCAATCATATTGGGGAAATTGCTGAATTAAGCGCGATATGTCAGCCTACGCATGGTCTGATTACAAATATCGGTAAAGCCCATATGGGATTGTTCGGTGGTTTTGAGGGGGTAATCCGAGCTAAGAGCGAATTGTATGACTTTCTGATTAAAAATGAAGGCGTCATATTTGTGAACCAGCATCAGGACATCCTGATGAATATGAGCAAGCGGATGAACGACCCGGTCTTTTACCCTGAAAAAGACGGCTATTATCATTGCGAGTTGCTGGAGTCGGAGCAGTTTTTAATCGTAAAAACAGAATCCGGACGGATTATCAATACCCAATTGATAGGCCGGTACAATTTTGATAACATCGCCACAGCGCTGTGTATTGCCAAATTCTTTGAGGTTCCCGAAAATGACGCCATTGAAGCAATCAGCGACTACGCCCCAAGCAACAACCGCTCGCAAATCATTAAAAAGGGCAGCAATACCATCATTCTGGATGCCTACAATGCCAACCCGTCGTCCATGGAAAAAGCCATTGAGACCCTGGCCCAATCAAAAGGAAAAAAAGTCGCAATTCTGGGTGATATGTATGAATTGGGTGATGATACAGAACAGGAACACGCTGCCATCGGGGTTTTACTTGAGAAATTTGAAATTGATGAAGTGATGCTTTGTGGCGAATTCATGAAGCCTGCCAGCAAGCAGCTTGGAAGGGGATTTTACGCGCCAGGCAAAGATCAGCTGAAAGACCACCTGAATTCGATAAACCTGGAAAATGCCACGATATTGATTAAAGCAAGCCGGGGCATGGCCCTTGAAGATGTGGTAGATTGGATTTAGCGGGATGGGGATTGGATAATTGGTGATAAGCTAACCGCTTAGTAAAACGTGAGTTCGGAGCTTAGCAGATTAATTATCAATAACATAAGTACGTCATTGCGGAATCCCGATTTCGTGTATTGTCGAACTGACGTTAAAAAAACCATTTATCATAAATTGGCCTTTGGCTTTACTGTTTGTTACCTTGCAACATACCATCCCATAGCACCCTGGCTTTGGACTTGCCAACGACAACCTCGATTTCCGGCAGACCGGCGGCCTGGAGCTTTTTTACGGATTTGAAGTGCTTCAATAGTTTTTCTGCAGTTTTCTGACCAATGCCCTCTACCTCCAATAGTGCTGAACCGGTGGTATTTTTACTTCTTTTGCTCCGATGAAATGTAATGGCAAAGCGGTGTGCTTCGTTGCGAATATGCTGAAGGAGCTTGAGCGATTCGGACTTTTTGCTGATATGAACAGGAAATTCATCATTGGGGAAGTAAATCTCCTCTAGCCTCTTGGCAATACCAATTATTGGAATTTTACCATAAACATCCAGCTTCTTCAAGGCGCTAACCGCAGACGAAAGTTGTCCCTTCCCGCCATCTATCACAATCAGGTCGGGCAGGGTGCTGTTTTCATCCAAAAGTCTTTTATACCGGCGATAAACGATTTCTTCCATGGAAGCGTAGTCATTGGGGCCTTCAACTGTTTTGATATTGTATTTCCGGTATTCATTTTTGGCCGGTTTCCCTTTCCGGAAATATACCATGGAAGCCACAGGATTGCTGCCGCCCAGATTGGAGTTGTCAAAACATTCAATGTGCTCAGGCAATGCGGTGAGTTGAAGGTCTTTTTGGAGTTGCTCGAGTACACGGATTTCCCGGTAACCCTCAGGCCTGGCGGCATTGATCTTTTCCTTTTTGTAGAACAGTGCATTTTTCAGTGCGAGGTCAACCAGTTTCTTTTTATCGCCAATTTTGGGCACACGGCATTCCACATCAAGTTCAAAGTCGATGTCGATATTGGTTAGTATCTCCTTGCACTCGCTTTTATATCGCTGCCTCAGATCAACAATAATTTGTGCAAGTAGCTCTTCGTTGCGTTCATCTAGTTTTTTCTTCACTTCCACCGTTTTGCTGAGTATGATGCTCCCATTAACGATTTTCATAAAATTCACATAGGCCGATTTTTCATCGGATGTGATGGAAAACACATCAATATCCGTCAGATTTTGATTTACGATCACGGTTTTCGACTGGAATTTTTCCAATAGTTCCAGCTTGTCTTTCATTACCTGGGCATATTCAAAATCCATTGCAGAGGCCGCGCGCTGCATTTCCTCCTTAAAATGACTGCGGACAGGCGCCAGATGACCCTTTAAGATATGCTCTGCCTGTCCGATATCGTTTAGGTAATCAACCTCAGATTGCAATCCGATGCAAGGGCCCTTGCATTTTCCGATATGGTATTCGAGGCATACCTTATACTTATTC